>PKWR01000137.1 GCA_003133285.1 Coriobacteriia bacterium | reverse complement strand
TGGGCGGACGTGATGCCCGGCGACGCGGCGCGTGCGCTGGCGGACGCCGGGCACTTCGATCTGGCCGTCGTCGACCCGCCGCGCTCGGGGATGACCGAGGCCGTGATGAAGGGGCTCATCGCGACGGGCGCACGCCGCATCGTCTACGTGTCCTGCGACGCGGCCACGCTGGGGAGGGACGCCCGGGCACTGACGACGGCCGGCTACCGGCTTACCTCAGCGACACCCATCGACCTGTTCCCCCAGACGTGGCACGTCGAGACCGTCGCCGTCTTCGATCGCCAGGGCTAGTCCCCTATACGAGGCGTCCGACATGCGGGAAGTCCGTCACGTGGACGTCGTGCGGCGCATCCTCCTGCTCGGCGGTGAGGTCGTGCCCCGCGGCATGCATACCCTCGTGGTCGCCGCCGGTCCACATCGGCGAGTCGCTGAGGTCGTAGACGAGGCCCTCGTAGGCGACGTACACGGCACGCCCGTCCTTGCCGTCGAACGTAGCGAGCTCCTCGGCAGTGAAGTCCTTCATGGTGGTGGTCCTCTCTCGAAGGGGCGTGGTCGGCCGCTTTCGATCGGCGGTCGTATGTTCTCTCCCTAATCTACCCGAGTCGTGTCGCCGCACGCATGGGGTGCGGCGACCCCCGGTGCTACGATTGCCGTCACCCTCACCCGACCCGCGAAGGACTACCCCTTGCAGCTCCGCGGCATACTCTTCGACCTCGACGGCACGCTGCTCGACCTCGACCTCGACGCATTCCTGCGGCGCTACTTCCGCGCGCTCGGCCGGGCGACGGCCCCCCACTTCCCGGGCGTCGACGTCATGCCGGCCGTCCTCGCGTCGACCGCGGCGATGCAGCGCCCCCACCCGGGCAAGACGAACAGGGAGATCTTCACCGAGGACTTCCGCGAGCGCACGGGGATCGACGTGGAAGCGCGATGGGACGTGTTCGATGACTTCTACCGGGACGTGTTCCCCACGCTCGGTGACGGCTACGGACCTGTCCCGGGTGCCCGCGAGGCCATCGCGCAGGCGCGTGCGCTCGATCTGAGAGTGGCTGTCGCGACGCAGCCCATCTTCCCCGTTGCCGCGATCATGCACCGGCTGGCCTGGGCAGGTCTGTCGGAGGTGGCGTTCGACGCCGTGACGACCTACGAGACGATGCTCGCGTGCAAACCGCTACCGGCGTACTTCGAGCAGACCGCCGCGATGATCGGCTGCGCCCCCGGAGACTGCCTGATGGTGGGAGACGACCGGGCGATGGACATGCCCGCGGCCGCCGTCGGGATGCGGACGTTCTACGTGGGAAAGGACCCGGAAGCGGCGGCGGACCACCGCGGAACGATGGCGGACCTGACCGCGCTGCTGCAGCGCCTGGCCTGACGGGCGCGCGCCGGCCGAGCTGCCGCGCTACTTCTCCGCGAGCAGCGTGATCAGTGCGACCCACGCGCCGTCGAGGCGCTGGTCGTACGAGTAGGAGACGCGACCCCGCGTCTCTCGCCGCAACTCCATCTGGTAGCCGAGGCCCGCCGGCTCGGAGTCAGTGATGACGACCACGGTCTCGGTCGCACCCAGGGAGAGCAGCTGGTCGACCGTCGCCATGATGAGCGGACGTCGCAGGGCAGGCGTCAGCGCCCTGATGTCCATCACCAGCCGTGGCCCCTGAACGGACACCGCGCACCTCCGTGCCGCCCTCGCCCCGCGCTCCCCCGGCCGCGCGTGCCCAGCATGATACGACAAACCCGACGCGCATCTCACGGGTGGGAACGGGCGGATGCCGACGGCGCGCCCTGACAAGGCGCGGGAGCACCCATGAAACCGCTACCGCAGCGCGACTGGGTATTGTGCCCATGGCCGCAAAGCCGCAGACTTCTACCAACAGGGGTAGGTCGCGACAACGGTGTCGTGAGGGGTGGACATGATCTTCAAGCACGTCGGTCGATTGGGCGCCCGGCAGCGCGCGAGCGCTCGCCCTTCTTCGGCTACTCCTCTCGCTCTCCTCACCGCTTGAACAGACACCCGGGCAGGTCTGCCCACCGGTGCTTGGCCGCGTCCGAATGGTTTGTGCGGGTCACGTCGCCACGCCGTCCTGCCGTCCCCTTTCGGGGGATGGTCGGGCGGCGTTCCCGCGTCGCGATGCGCACTCTGTGACAGCCGGTTTCCAAAGAACGGGAAGGAGGGGTAGGACCGGTTGGGGCGTCGCGGTGCTCCGAAGAGCACGCGGCTCCCAAGCCAACGAATCTGTCCGATTGTTGGTTCGTGTTGTCAACGCAAGGAGGTGTATGGGATGGCGCAAGAAGCGCGAGCAGAGTTCACCGAACTCCTCGCAGCGCGGGGCGTCTCGCGTCGTGACTTCCTCAAGTACTGCGGATCTGTCGCGGCGCTCCTGGGGATGTCCGAGATGTACGCCCCGCAGATCGCCGCTGCCGTAGGCAAGCTGCAGCCGGCTCTGTGGATGGCCCATGGTCTGTGCACGGGCTGCACCGAGTCCATGGCCCAGGTCGATTCTCCTGACGTACCGACAGTGGTCCTCGACCTTCTCTCCGTGAACTACTGGGAGACCGTCATGGCCGCCGCGGGCACGCAGGCCGAAGAGAACGTCGCGGCGACCGTCGCTGCAGGCGGCTACGTCCTCATCGTCGAGGGCTCCGTCATGCTCGGCGAGAACGGCAACGTGCTTCGCATCGGTGGCAAGCCCGGTATCGAAGAGCTGAAGACCGTGGCCGCAAAGGCCGCCGCCGTCATCGCCGTGGGTTCCTGCGCGGTCGACGGTGGATGGGTCGCCGGTTCCCCGAACATCGCGAACGCCACCGGCGTCTCGAAGTTCCTCAAGGACAGCGGCATCAACGTGCCCGTCATCAACCTGCCGACCTGCCCGGTCAACCCGGAGTGGGTCGTCGCAATGCTGGTCGACGTCCTCCTCATGGGCGAGCTGGCGGACGGCTCCATCCTCAAGAAGCTCGACGACATGGGTCGTCCCAAGCTGATCTTCGGCTCGACGATCCACGACAACTGCCCCCGCCGCGGCCACTTCGAGAACGGCGAGTTCGTCGTCTTCGGCAGCGCGACGCAGGCCGCCGACGAGGCCGCCGGCTTCTGTCTGTATCAGATGGGCTGCAAGGGCCCCACGACACAGACGAACTGCCCGCTCGTCCGCTGGAACCACCGCGCCTCGTGGTGCGTGGAGGCCGGCTCCCCGTGCATCGGTTGCGGGAACGCCAACCCCATCACCGGCGGTCCGGGCAACTGGTTCGACGCGGATGCGCCGTTCCTGACCCGTCACGCTGACGTCCGTCTGCCCGGCATCGGCGGCGTCCAGCCGTCGACCATCGGCGCGGTCGTCGGTGGCGTCGCAGCTGTCGGCCTTGTGGCCCACGGCCTCGGCTCTGCGGCCAAGGGCCGCGTCAAGGGCGTTCCGACCGAGACCCAGAAGGTCCACGATGCCAAGATGGCCTCGAAGGGTGGCGATAAGTAATGGCACGAGTAACGATCGATCCCGTCACCAGGATCGAGGGACATCTTCGCGTCGAAGTCGAAGTCGACAACGGTGTGATCAAGGATGCTTGGGTCTCCGGCGGTCTGTACCGCGGCATGGAGACCGTCCTGCTCGGCCGTGCCCCGTCCGACGCGTTCTACGTTGCGCAGCGCATCTGCGGCGTGTGCCCGATCTCTCACGGCCACGCTTCGACGATGGGCTCTGAGGCTGCGATGGGGATCAAGATCCCGAACAACGCGCGCATCATCCGCAACATCATCGAGGGTGCCGAGGCTCTGCACAGCCACATCCTGTGGTTCTACACGCTGACGGCTCTCGACTACGTCGACGTCGTCTCCGCTCTGTCCGCGAACATCGCCGACACCTACGCCCTCGCTGAGGCCGCAGGCACGTCGACGGCGGACTTCGGCGCCATCCAGAAGCGCCTCAAGGGCTTCGTCGAGGGCGGCCAGCTCTCCATCTTCACCAACGGCTACTGGGGTCACCCCGCGATGAAGCTGTCGCCTGAGCTGAACCTCATCGCCGTCGCCCACTACCTCGAGGCACTCGAGATGCAGTCCGAGGCCGCCGCGATCATCGCGGTCATGGGCGGGAAGTTCCCGCACTTCATGACCTCGCTGCCCGGCGGAACGGTCTGGATCCCGACCGAGCAGAAGCTGGACGACATCTACTTCAGGTGGCAGAAGGTCAGCAACTGGATCAACGGCGCGATGATCCCGGACACGATCGCCATCGCCGCTCAGTACCTCCCCCTCGCCGGCTACGGCAAGGGCGTCGGGAACTACCTGGCATGGGGCGTCTACGACGACAAGAGCATGGATCCGACCAAGCGCGCGATGCCTCGCGGCATGCTCGTCGGCGGCCTCACGCTCACGCAGCCGGATCCCGCCCAGGTCAAGGAGTACATCGACCACTCGTGGTACGACTCGGGCGACGGCCTCAACCCCGCCAAGGGTGAGACGAAGGCCAAGTTCGACAAGTACGACACCGCGGCCAAGTACTCGTGGGTCAAGGCGCCGCGCT
>PKWR01000161.1:29265-29492 GCA_003133285.1 Coriobacteriia bacterium | reverse complement strand
TCCTGGTCCTTGAAGCCGTCGGCGATGATGGGGCCGAACATCTCCATGTTGTCGCCCTTGAAGAGCGCGGCGTCCGTCAGCTCGCCGAGGATCTCGTTGCCCCGGCCGGCGGCGATGAGCAGCCCCTTGGCGGTGGCCGTGACCCAGGCGTTGTCGATCGAGAAGGGGCAGTAGAACGTGCAGCGACGGCATCCGGTGCAGGCGTACGTCGAGTCGTAGAGCTCGTC
>PKWR01000161.1:28723-29205 GCA_003133285.1 Coriobacteriia bacterium | reverse complement strand
CAGATGTCCATGTACTGCTTGAGCTGGCGGTTCATGCGCTTGTCGAGCACACCCACGAGGGTGTCGATCATCTGCTTTTCCATGTCAGTCAGAGCTCCGCACGAGGTTGGTCGCGAACGCGCCGACGGCGTGCGTCAGCTTGCTGAACGGGAAGTAGATCAGGAACGCGTCGACGAAGAGCATGTGCCAATCGAGGGCCAGGCGCGTCGTCGAGGAGGCGAGCTCGGCCGGGAACGCCGGCTTGAAGGCCATCAGCGACTGGAACCAGGCACGGTAGGTGTCCGCATGCAGCGTGCCGACGAAACGCATGTGGTCGCCCATGATCACGATGCCCAGCAGCAGCGCCAGCAAGAGGTAGTCCTCGGGGGAGGAGAGCTTGCGGTACGCGCCGAAGGTGCGGCGGCCGATCCAGTAGAGGACGGCTGCCAGCATGATGATGCCGGCCGCGCCGCCCGACCATCCGGCGAAGGCGTTCATGCCGT
>PKWR01000161.1:3897-28707 GCA_003133285.1 Coriobacteriia bacterium | reverse complement strand
ACGGGCGACTTGGGCGTGCGGCTCCACTCCCACACGCGCCAGGCCATCCCGCCCGTGAAGACGGCCAGGCCGATGTAGACGCCGATCCCGGACGTCAGGTATGAGAACCAGTCCACGGGGCGGCGCTACTTGACGCGCTTGACGAGGAACACGAACTCGCTGCCGGACTTCTCGGCCTGCAGCACTTCGTTGCCGGTCGACTTCGCCCATGCGGGGATGTCGGCCATCGAGCCGGCGTCGGTTGCCACGGCGCGGACGACGCCGCCCACGGGCACCTTGGAGATGTTCTGGGAGATCTTGACCATCGGCATCGGGCACAGCAGCCCGCGGAGGTCGAGTTCGAGATCGGGAGTGACGTCGCTCATGGTGGTGCTCCTTCTTGTCGGGTCGTGTCGCGCCGCCGCTTCTCGGAGGCGCGCGGGTTCCTAGATGAAGAACTGGATAGCGGACTCCTCGGCCTCGGCGAGCATGAAGCCCACGCCGACCGCCGGCTGCACGCCGTCGATGAAGGACTCCTGCGGCATCTCCATGACATCCATCGACATCTGGCAGGGGTACAGCCCGATGCCGAGCGTGACGGCGAGGTCGCGCAGCTCGGTGAGCTTGGCGACGTTGTGGGCGCCCATCATCTTGCCGAACATCCAGCGGCCCATGCCGAAGAAGCTGAAGTGCGACGGGTTCGACTTCGAGATGTCGCCGCCGTACATCGCGCCGAGCATCTTCCCGAAGGCGGTGTCACCGGTCTTTGTGTTGCTCCTGATGGCGCGGAGCCCCCAGAACGTGAAGAACATCGTGACTTCCATGCCCATGGCCGCGCCGCCGGTGCCGATGATGAACGCGCCGAACAGCTTGTCGAAATCGCCGCTCATCACCACGATTGTCATCTTCTTCGTGCGTTCCGCCGCGGGCAGCGCTGCCACCTTCGCCATCGCCTCGTCGAGCTCGGTACTCATACGGTCGGCCTCCTTGTTCGGTTCGTGCGTGACCGGGACCAGGAGGTCCCGTGGCTTCCTTCGGGAGAGATGCGGCGTCAGGCGCCGGGGGCGTCCGCGGTTCGGGAGCGCCGCTCCATCGACTCCTGCATGACCTCGGTGATGAGGTCGAATGCCTGGATGAGCTTCGGGTTCGCGATGGAGTAGCGGATGCTGCGGCCTTCGCGGCGCGCGCGGACCACGTCGTGGGCGCGCATCGTGGCGAGGTGCTGGGAGAGGTTGGCCTGCCCGATGCCGGTGCGCTCCGAGAGCTCGCTGACGGAGCGCTCTCCGTCGCGCAGCGCAGCCAGGATCATCTGGCGCTTCTCGTTCGCGAGCGTCTTGCACAGCTCGGAATGCAGGCAGAAGAAGTCGGCGTCCATGGGGCCTCCGGCAAGGCATCGCAGGGCGGGTCCGTTCGCTCTCTTAACAATATTCGAACATTTGAATATGTGCCAAGGAGAGAGTGACGGACGGTCACGCGAGGGGTGGACCGGGACGGTTCGAGGAGGGACTAGGGTCCGACGGGGGTCGTGGTCGCCGGCGAGCTGCCGAGAGAGAAGTACACGCCGCGGTACCAGTTCGTGGCACCGGTCCCGCTGGTCAGGGCCGTCTTCGTCGACCAGGACGTCGTCAGCATGAACGCGTGGGTGCGCTTGTTCTCGAGCTGGTAGACGGGGCGCGCACCGACGGTCCCGGTCTTCGAGACGAGGCCGACCGTGCCGCTGCTATGCCAGGTCACGGGGCGGATCTTCAGCAGGGAGTCCCTCTTGGCGGCAGACGTCGTATAGAAGTAGACGTGGTACTTCGTGTTGAGGACCCGGTAGAGCGGCGCGATGTTCGTCGTCGAACTCGCGTCGACCGTGAACACGGTGCCGTCGTAGCTCCAGTCGTGCGACTGCGTCGAGATCATCGTGTAGCGCGTGCCCTCGGACATCGTGTAGTAGAGGGAGCCCGTGATCCGGCTCTTGAAGCGGTAGACCGGGCGCATGCGCGCGGGCGTCTGCGGGTCTCCGAAGTAGCGCACGTAGACGTCCCACACCAGCTTCTGCGGGTAGTACGGCGTGTAGGTGTAGAGCGCGAAGGTCGAGGCGTTCTTCGGGACGATCGTCTTGGTGTAGGAGACTCGCTTCTGATAGTGCTGGACGACGCCATCGACCGTCCTCGTGGCGTCGACGTACTTGTAGGCGGTCACCGCCTTCGACATGCCCGAGACCCAGTGATACGTGATCTCGTAGGTCGAGAGCACTCGAGCGCCGTCCCATATCTGGTGGCCGAAACCCGGAGAGCGGTTGGTCGTGAGACCCGTCGCCGGGTCTATCGCGCCGTAGACTCCGCAGCCCATGGCCTTCACGAGCCGCGCGGCGTTCGCCGAGTTGCTCGTCGTGAGGAGGCTCTGCTCCTTCTGGAGCGTCGCCAAGATGACCTTGGGATTCAGGTTCCAAGCGTGTGCTGCGTCCCAGATGATCTGCGCAGCGGTCTTCATCGTGCTGTGGTAGACGGGACCGCTGGAGTCTAATGGGGTCGGGTCGTGGTAGTAGCCCGTTCTGTATGTCTTGAGCGGGCCTTCCTGCGCGTCCAAGAATGACTGGATATCGGCGGCCGACATCGAGCTCGAGGCGCGCCACGTGTCGTACGGGATGACGTTGAGCGGGTCGTACGTAGCGGCGAAGGCCGGGGACGCGAAGGCGATCACCGCGCATGTGACGAGCGCTGCGGCGAAGAGGGCGAGCGCGCGGGCGCGGGAGGGCAGGATGATGCCTTTTCGTATGCTCATTTTGTCTCCGCCTTGATCGGTCCGGGTGCGGTCATAAGGCACCGGGCGTACGGCGCGGGGCGCGGTACCGGCTCCATGGTAGTCGCATCGGCACGTTCGTGCAGCGACGGAAGGCGGCGCCGACCGGAGGACCCGACCGGATCGGAGGGGTCGGCACGCGTCGATCACCGCGTCGGCGACGCGCTCTCCCGCTCGTCGTGGAGGTCTGATGCGGATGCCGTGGGGCGTGCCGCGCACGGCGGTCGAGCGGGCCCGATGGCATGAACGGTGCTTCCCTCGTCCCTTGTGCGGAGCAGCCCCACGTCGCGAAACGCGGTCTCGGGCCGGTTCCGCCTGCGCTCTGCGCGGGCGTCCTGTCGATCTCCGCCGTCAGCACGCATCAGCCACCCGTGGGACTCCGCGTCCCACGACGGAACATGCACGCGCCCGGAAGAGGTGACGACACTGAAGAAGACCCTTCGCGCCATGGCCGCATCAGGCCTTGCGCTCCTCCTCGTGTTCTCGATGAGCGCTCCCGCGTTCGCCAGCACACTGTCGGACAAGCGTGCGCAGGCGGCCACCGTCCAAGCCCAGATGGACGCTCTCGACACGAAGGCGTCGATCGCAGACGAGGCGTACAACAGGTCCCGCGATCTCTACCAGAGTCTGACCGCGCAGGTCAGCGCGACCGAGAAGCGCATCGAGGTGCTGCAGAAGCGCACCGACGCCCTGCAGGCCGATCTCGCCGCTCGGGCCGACGAGATCTACCGTAGCGGCGGCACGTTCGGGGAGATCGAGGCGCTCTTCAGCTCCCGGACCTTCGCGGAGTTCAACGCGACGCTCAACGCGCTGCAGGCGATCGGGCAGCAGGACGCGGAAACCGTCGCGAAACTGAAGAAGACCCAAGCCGAAGCGCAAGTCGCTCGTCAGGAGCTGGTCGCCGCGCAGGCGGACGCCGCGACACAGCAGACCGCGATGTCGGCGAACGCCCGGGCCGTCCACGAGCAGTTGGCGGCAAAGGCGGCGATGCTGGCCGGTCTGAGCGCGGACATCAAGCGGCTCCTGGCACAGGAGCGGGCCCGGGAGGCTGCGGCGGCGCACGCCCGCTATCTCGCGCTGCTGGCGCGCCAGCGTGCATCCGCGCCGCAGGCGAGTTCCGGTGGGTCGTCGGGCGGCGGCAACCCCGCGTCGAGCTCACGGGGGGGAGATGCGGTCCGGTGGGCAGAGAAGGCGCTCGGCCGGCCCTATGTATGGGCGGCGTCGGGTCCCTACAGCTTCGACTGCAGCGGGCTCACGATGTGGGCGTACGGTCACGCGGGCGTGAACCTCCCGCACAGTTCGGCGGCGCAGATCGGCTACGGATCGCGGGTTTCGCGAGACAACCTCGAGCCGGGGGACCTCGTCTTCTTCGGTAGCCCGATCCACCACGTGGGCATGTACGTGGGCGGCGGGGACTTCATCGAAGCGCCCCACAGCGGCGCGTCGGTCCGCATCTCGAGTCTCGCGGGACGCGGCGATTACGTGGGCGCGTGCCGGCCGTAGCCGGGCGTCGGAGCTAGTCTCTGAGCGACTCTCGCGTCAGCATGCGCAGCGTCAGCGCCTCCGTGGCCGCATCCGCATAGCCGGTTCACGGCGTAGCCTCCCCGTTCGTGGCCTGCCGGGCGCAGGTCGACCGGACTGGTGACGCACGACGCACGACGCCTCCTCATCATCCTCTCATCGGCTACATGAGAAACAACTCCTTGTGCTTTTGTGCCCCGAGCCCTGCACCCAAACAAGGAGGACGACTGTCGCGTATGGACTCATCCAAGCTCAAGCAGATGTTGAACAAGGTTCCGGAAGTCACGCTGTACTTCTGGATCATCAAGATCCTGTGCACGACGATCGGCGAGACCGCAGCCGACTACCTGAACGAGACGCTCCACTTCGGACTGACCGGAACGTCGCTGGTCATGGGCGCATTGCTCGTGATCGTCCTGTTCTTCCAGTTCAGATCACGCAAGTACGTCCCCTCGATCTACTGGGTGGCGGTCGTCCTCATCAGCGTGGTCGGCACGCTGATCACGGACAACCTTACCGACAACCTCGGCATCTCTCTGACGACGACCACCGCGGTGTTCTCCGTACTGCTCCTGGCGACGTTCATCGCCTGGTTCGTGTCCGAGAAGACGCTCTCGGTGCACTCCATCCACACGGCACGCCGCGAAGCCTTCTANNGGGCTCATCGCAGTGGTCACGATCGCCCACTACGCGGTCAAGTACTTCTTGGAGGCGGAGCATCGACACCAGTCCACGAACGCGGTACTGGCGTTCTGGCTCGCCTACATCCTGACTCGGCCCCTCGGTGCATCGATCGGAGACTTCCTCTCTCAGCCCCGCACCGACGGCGGACTGGGACTCGGGACTACGGCGACGAGCGCGATCTTCCTGGCCGCGATCCTGGGGCTGGTCGTCTTCCTGTCGGTCACCAAGAAGGACGTCATCTCCCTGGAGCGGGAGCCCGCCGTTCCGGCCCACGACGCGGGCAAGAAGCCCCTGGCTCCCAAGTCCGCATTGGAGTTCGCGGAGACACGCTAGGCTCGACAGGATGGTTGCCAGCACCGAAGAGAGCCGCCCCGAAAAGGGCGGCTCTCTTGCGTGAGGCTCACACCCGCGTTCGGCAGTCTCGCACAGCACTGAAGGGTAGCCCGCGCTGGCGGCGCTCCGTCAGCCGATCGGATCCGGCTCGCGTGCGGTCAGTCGGACGACGAAGCGGCTTCCGACGCCCTGTTCGCTCTCCGCGGTCAACTTCCCGCGGTGAGCCTCGACGATCTCGCATGCGATCGCGAGCCCGAGCCCGCTGCCGCTGTTCTCGTGCGCTCGCGAGGCGTCCGCGCGGTAGAAGCGGTCGAAGATGTGGGGGAGGGCGTCAGCCGGGATGCCCGGGCCGGTGTCGCTCACCGTGAGCAGGGCGTCGTCGTCGTCGAGACCGGTCGTGACCGTCGCGGTGCTGCCCGGCCCCGAGTACTTGATGGCGTTCTCCAGCAGGTTGATGACGACCACGCGCAGATACTCCGGGTCCGCGACGACCTCCGCCGCGTCTCCTTCGACCCCGACCTTGACCTCACGTTCCCGGGCGAGCGTGGCGAGCGAGGATACCGCCTCCGAGGCGACCTCATGCAGGTCGACCGGCACGGGGAGGAGGCGCAGCGTGCCCTCGTCGAAGTGGGCGAGCGTCAGCAGGTTGCGCACGATGCGCGTCATCCGGTCGGTCTCTTCGCGAGCCGACTCCAGGACCTCGACGGCATCGGGCGGCAGCGTTCCCGACGCCAGGCTGACGTCGAGCTCGGTCCGCATCACGGCGAGCGGGGTCTGCAGCTCGTGTGACGCGTCGGCCACCAGCCTGCGCTTGGCCTGCACGCCGGCCTCGAGCCTCGACAGCATGTTGTTGAGCGTGACGGCCAGCCCCGCGAGCTCGTCGCCTTCCGTCGGAACGGGGACGCGCTCGCTCAGCGCGTCGATGCCGATGCGGGCGGCCGTCGAGGTCATCCGGGAGACGGGCCGCAGCGCGCGCTGCGCGAGCAGCCAGCCGCCCATCCCCGCGGCGAGTAGGGCCAGCGGACCGGTCAGCAGCATGATCAGGATGAGGCGCTTCACCGATGCGTCGGCGTTCTCGGTCGAGGCGCCGACGAGGATGAGCCGGTCCGCGCCGGTCAACTTCACGACCAGCACCCGGAAGTGCTCGCCGTCGTGCGCCGATATCGTGAGCAGCTGGGCAGCGTGCGTCCGCTCGGCACGCGCCAGGACCTCCGGCGAGACGATCGCGTCGACCGACATCGTGTCGCCGGACGACTCGAGCACCGTGCCTGTTGAGGAGAGCAGCTGGGCGGTCGCCTCGGTCGGCGACAGGCCGACGAGCGTCGAATCGGTGATGTCCTGGAACTCCCCGTCGGCGGATCCCTGCAGGCCGACGGCGAGCTGCGACGCGCGTGAATCCAGCGCGCGGTCGATGCCCGCGTACAGGTCCGCGCGCACGACGAAGACCACGAAGATGCTCCACGCCGCAACGATCACGGCGAACATCGTGACGAACAGCAGCGTCAGCCGCGTCTTGAGCGGCATCCTCATACGGGGGGCTCCAGGACGTAGCCGACGCCGCGCACCGCACGGATGACCTTCGAGCCGAAGGGCTTCTCGAGCTTCTTGCGCAGGTAGCCGACGTAGACGTCGACCACATTGGAGAAGCCGTCGTAGCCGTAGTCCCAGACGTGGTCGAGGATCTCGCTCCGGCGCACGACGACCCCGGGGCGGTGGGCTATGAATTCCAGCAATGCGAACTCACGCGGCGACAGCTCGATGCGGACGCCGGCACGGGTGACGGTGTGGGCCGCGGGGTCGATGACGATGTCGCCGACGACGATCTCGGGAGCGCGCTCGGCCGGTCCGCGACGCAGAAGGGCCCTCAGGCGCGCGAGCAACTCACCGAACGCGAACGGCTTGACGAGGTAGTCGTCGGCGCCGGCATCCAGCCCTTCGATCCGGTCCTCGACGGCACCCCGCGCCGTGAGCATCAGTACCGGTGTCCAAACCTCGGCGGCTCTGAGCGCCCGACAGACGGCGTAGCCGTCACGCCCGGGGAGCATGACGTCGAGCAGGATCGCGTCGAACTCCTGCTCGGTCGCCCAGAAGACGGCGTCGTCACCCGTGTCCACGGTCTCGACCGCGTAGCCCTCGTTCTCGAGCCCGCGTCGGATCGCGCGCGCCATCTTCATCTCGTCTTCGGCTACCAGGATGCGCATCTGCCACCTCCGCCGCCAGCATGCACGGGTTCTCATGAGAGTTCGATGAGAGCATCGAGCGTGCCACCGCGGTCGCGAACGCGGGGGCTCTCTCACCGAGTTCTCATCGTCGGGGTGCGATAACCCACGGGGTGACCCGTCGCTCGCGGGACGATCGAGCGAGGAGGACCGACATGGACCAGGACATCCGGCTCAGGCCACGGAATCGGGGCATGGCCCCCACAGCACGACGACGCGTCGAGCTCGCGGCAATCGGCGCGGCGGCGGTACTCGTGCTGGGCGTTTGGGGAGCCTCCAGGCTCTTCGGCGCTCCCGTGACCGCGGGCACTCCCTCTGTCACGCTCGCAGCCCATGCGGCCACGGCTGCGGCGCCCGCGCCGACTCCGGCAGCGCTCGCGACGGCCCCTGCCGGCGCGACTTCGGCAACGGCTCCGGCGGCCGCGTCAATCCCGGCCACGACCGCTCCGAAGACCCCCACGGTCACGAGCGGCGCCGCCAATACCGGCTCCACGGCCAAGGCCGCCGTCAAGTCGACCGGATTCGTCGTCGTGATCGACGCCGGCCATCAGGCCCACGCCGACCTTCACGCAGAGCCCATCGGCCCCGGCTCCAAGACCACCAAGCCCGCGGTCGCGGGTGGGACTTCCGGAGTCGCCACGCATGCTCCGGAGTCGCTCATCAACCTCGACGTGGCGCTCCGGCTTCGCCGCGCGCTCACGGCGCGTGGGATCACGGTCATCATGGTCCGTACGACCCAGAACGTGGACATCCCCAACTCCAAGCGCGCGCTGATGGCGAACGCGGCTCACGCGGGGCTGCTCATCCGCCTGCACTGCGACGGAGTAGCGGGCTCGTCCTCGACCGCGGGACTGCTGACACTGGTGCCCGCGCGAAACTCGTGGACCGATCCCATCGTCAGCTCGTCCGCCCGTGCGGGGCGTGACATCCACGCGGCTGCTATCGCCGCCACCGGCGCCCGCAACCGTGGCATCACTCCTCGCTCCGACATGAGCGGCTTCAACTGGAGCAAGGTGCCCGCGGTGATCGTCGAGATGGGCGTCATGACCAATCCGGTCGAGGACCGCAGGCTGTCCACAGCCTCCTACCAGCAGAGACTGGCCGACGGGATCGCGGCGGGCATCGCCCGCTTCGCCGCCGGGAAGTAGCAGCCCGACAGGGTGCGCGCGGTCCCGATGCAGGGACCCGTGCCCGGAAGAGGTGACGGCACTGAACAAGATCCTGCGTTCCATGGCCGCGTCCGGGCTTGCGCTGCTCATGGTGTTCGCGACTGTCGGACCCGCAGCCGCGACCACGCTGTCGGACAAGCGCGCACAGGCTGCCGCTGTCCAGTCGCAGCTCGATGCTCTCGACACGAAGGCATCGCAGGCCGACGAAGCCTACAACAGTGCCCGCGCCCTCTATCAGAGTCTGACGGCGCAGGTCGCCACCACGGAGAAGCGCATCGCGGCGTTGCAGAAGCGCACCGACGCCCTGCAGGCGGACCTCGCCGCGCGGGCCGACCAGATCTACCGCAGTGACGGCAGTTTCGGCGTGATCGAGGCGCTGCTCAGCGCCCGCTCACTCGAGGACTTCAACGCGGTGATCAACGCGTTGCAGGCGATCGGTCAGCAGGACGCAGACACCGTGGCGCAGCTGAAGCAGGCGCAAGCGGAACTGCAGGTCGCCCGTGGAGAGTTGGTCGCCGCACAGGCGGACGCAGCCAAGCAGCAAGCGGCGATGTCCGCGAATGCCCGGGCGGTCCACCAGCAGGTCGACGCCAAGGCCGCGGTGCTCGCGGGCCTCAGCAAGGACATCAAGTCGATCCTCGCCCAGCAGGCGGCTGCGGAGGCCGCTGCCGCACATGCCCGCTACCTCGCCCTTCTCGCTCGCCAGCGCACCAACGCCGGTGGTGGCTCCTCGTCCGGCGGCTCTTCGAGCGGCTCGAGCAACCCGGGCGGCCCGTCCGGCGGCGGCAATCCGGCGTCGAGCTCGCAGGGCGCGGAGGCGGTCCAGTGGGCGGAGAAGGCGCTCGGTCGCCCCTACGTATGGGCGGCGTCGGGTCCGGGCAGCTTCGATTGCAGCGGGCTCACGATGTGGGCCTATGGTCACGCGGGCGTCTCGCTGCCGCACAGCTCCCGTTCCCAGATCAACGCCGGCGCACGGGTCTCGCGAGACAACCTCGAGCCTGGCGACCTCGTGTTCTTCGGGAGCCCGATCCACCATGTGGGCGTGTACGTCGGGGGCGGGGACTTCATAGAGTCGCCTCACAGCGGCGCTTCGGTCCGGATAGCGAGCTTGGCGGGTCGCGGCGACTACGCGGGCGCATGCAGGCCGTAGAGCGCCGAGACCGCTCACCGGAGCGCGGTGGGACGGGTCGGGTACGGACAGGGTGCCGACCTGGGGGTGCTGCGCGGATGTCGACGGGCACTACAGAGGGGCGCAGCGGCTTCGATGCCGCGATCGGAGAGGACTCGGTTCCCGTGCGGGACACGCGCCGGTCCGTGACGTGGTGGCTCGCGTGCGGGGTCGCACTCCTTGCCGTGGGCGTGCTGGTCTACTGGTACCTCTTCTACTACGGGGTCTCGAACGTGTGGAACGGCGACGGCCTCGACCAGACCTTCGCCGCGCTCTACAAGTACAACCTCATCGTGCGGGCGTTCCTCGCGAATCCGTCCTCAGGCCTGTCTCAGTGGTCGTGGAACCTGGGGCTCGGGGCCGGCACACTCGGCACGCTCTCCTACTACGTGGCCGACCCCTTCGCCCTGCTGAGCCTCCTGGTCCCTATCGGACGGCTCGAGTACGCCTACGAGGCGCTCTACTTCCTGCGCCTGTTCCTTGCGGGGCTGGCGGCGTACGCGTACCTGCGGAAGATGAAGGCCGCCGAGTTCGCGGCCGTCACCGGCAGCCTGATGTACGTGTTCGTGACGTTCTCGATGTACATAGCGCTGCATCATCCGTACTTCGCGAACCCGATGCTGTACCTGCCCCTGCTCCTTCTGGGCGTCGAGCAGGTGCTCGCGCGACAGCGGCCGTACCTTCTCGTGTTCGCCGCATTCATCGCCGCGGTCAGCAGCTTCTACTTCTTCTGGCAGCTGTCGATCGTTGTGGTCGTCTACTCGGTCGCGCGGTACCTGGAGATCACGCCAGAAGGCGAGCGGGTCCGGAGGCTGGCCCGGACGGGCCTCGGTGTGGCCGGGTGGTACGTCCTCGGGATGGCGCTCGCCGCATTCGTCCTTGCGCCGGCCGTCGTTGCGTTCCTGGACAGCTCGCGGGCGGGATGGCACCAGCCCCTCCCGCTGCTCCACACCCTCGCCGAGTACCGCTCGTACCTCCTGTCGCTGTGGTCGGCGCGCAACCCTTCGAACTCGGCGTTCATGGGATTCTCCATCCTGGGGTTCTTGATGCTGCCGGTCCTGTTCATGCGACGCCGGCAGCACACGGCCATCAAGGCGATGGTGGTCCTGTTCGCGGTCTTTCTGACGTTCCCGTTCTTCGGATCCCTGTTCAACGGTCTCGCGTTCCCGAGCTACCGATTCCAGTTCATGTGGGGCCTCTTCCTCGCGGCCGGCGCGGTGCTCGTCCTGTCCGAGCGCACGGCGCTGAGCGGTCGCGAGCTTCTCGCAGTGCTGGCGGGCCTCGTCCTCTCCACGGTCGCTGTGTGGGCGGCGGCCGGCGGACCTGATCCTGCGAACATGGCCCCCTTGGGGGTCGGGGCGCTGATGTGGGGGTGCTTCGCAGCGGAATGGGGCATCACGCGACGCCGCGCGAGGGCCGCGGTCGCCGAGGCTCCCGGTCCGGGACCGTGGTCGCCCGTGGCTCGGGCCGCGGTCTGCGCGCTCGTGGTCGTCGGCATCGGGCTCAACGCCGCCGCGACGTTCGACATGGCCTTCAATCCCGTGCTCAGGGACTTCGTCCCGCTCGGGCAGGTCTTGCAGCGGTACCGGGACAACCCCGGGTCGATCGCGGCGACCCTTCCGCGCGACGGCTTCTATCGCGTGGACAAGCAGGTCACGGTGCGCGGGTCGAACCTGGAGATCACCTCCAGCAACGACCCACTCGTCCAAGGCTACAACGGGCTCGACTTCTACTTCTCCATGGTCGGCCGCCCGCTCTTCGACTACCTGCGGGACCTCGATGTGCGGAGCATGCGCAACTCCTTCGACTACGAGGGCCTGGACGACCGGGCCGTGCTCGACACGCTCGCCGGGGTCCGCTACTACCTCGCAGCCGCTGACGCGACGCAGTACGCGCCCTACGGCTTCACGCCGATCTCCAGCGTCGGGACGACGACCGTGTTCCTCAACCGGTTCGCGCTCCCGATGGGCTACGTCTACCATGCTGCGGTCCCGGCGTCCGACTACGCCGCGATGCCGCCCCTCGAGAGGCAGCAGGCACTTCTGCAGGGGGCCGTCCTCGAGACGGGGGCGGCCCCCGCCGTCCCGCGTTTCACGGTCCGCGACGAGGTCATCGACGTGCCCTACTCCGTCACGGCCACTGCGGGAGCAACCTGGGACGCGACGGCGCGGCGGATCGTGACGGGCAGGAAGGGCGGAACCCTGGTCTTCCACTTCGCACCGGTCCCCGACGCCGAGCTCTACCTGGACATGACGGGGATCAGCTACCAGATGAAGGGCGTCGCGGGGGACACGTCTGCCCCCGCTTCGGGGAGCTTCCTGATGCAATGGGCCCGCGACCTGGGCGTCACGGAAAGGGCGGAGGAGGCGGACCTCATCCTGTCCTTCGGCACGACGGGCAAGTCCAAGCACGAGCGGACTGAGCCGCCTGCGAACCCCTACTACTGGGGCGACGATTCGGACCTCATCAACCTCGGGTACTTCGCCGCCGGGAGGGGCCGGGCGTACCTGCGCACCAGCCAGAGGACGACCATCGACTATGCGTCGCTGAAGGTGTATGCGGTGCCGATGGGACGCTTCCCCGAACGCGTTGGACGTCTCGCGGCCGACGGGATGCGCGACGTGCGCATCACGGGTTCGAGCATGACCGGGACGGTGACGTCGAATGGGGACGGTCTGCTTGTCCTCAGCATCCCGTACGACAGCGGCTGGTCGGCGACGGTCGACGGCAAGGTGGTGGGAGTCGCCAGGGCCAACGTCGGCTTCTGCGGTATCCCGGTCACCAGCGGCACCCATCAGATCCGGATGACCTACCTGACACCGGGACTCGTCCCGGGAAGCGTGACGAGTGTGATCGCGCTGCTGGCGGTCGGCGGGATGATCCTCACGCGGAGACGCCCGAAGCGTCCGCCGGCGACGGAAGACGGAGGGGCCGCGTCAGTCTCGGAGTGACGCCCACGTCAGTACGATGCGTGGTGTCAGCGTCAGCGTCTCCGTGGCCGTGTCAGAGTCCGCGAGGAGCGGCACGGTCGCCAGCAGGACCCCATGTCGCGACACGTCCACCGTGCCGAGCTGCTGCCCGCGCACGACCCTCCCCGCTACGGTGGCGGGGAGGGTCACGGTCGTCACGAGCGGCCCGCCTTCATCGAAGAGTGCCGCGGACGTCTCGCGCGCCGCGTGGACCGTCACGGACTGCGGCGACTCACCCTCGACGGTCACCACGCCCATCGTCGTGTCCGCAGAGACCAACAGCCGCATGTGGCAGTGGGCGAACCCCCAGCTAAGCAGCGTCCGCATCTGCGCGAACCGCTGGGCGAGCGATCCCGTGTGTAGCACGACGCCCAGCAGCTCGACGCCGCCGCGCTTCGCGGCGCCGACGAAGCAGAACCCGGCGGTCGAGGTGTAGCCGGTCTTGACGCCCTCGATGCCGGCGTAGTGCCCGTACAGCAGGTTCGTGGACTTGTAGACCCTGGTCACCCTATGGGGGCGGACCACGGCGACGCTCCTCTTGCCCACGATCGAACGCAGGACGGGGTCCGCCATGACGGTGCGCGCGAGCACCGCGAGGTCTGCGGCGGTGGAGCGCTCGCGCTCGCTCAGCCCGTGAGGATCGACGGCGACGGTGCGGGTCAGCCCGAGCTCCCTGGCCTTGGCGTTCATCAGCGCGACGTAGCGCTTCTCGGTGCCCGCGATGTGGATGGCGACCGCCTCGGCGGCGTCGTTGGCCGACGCGACGAGCATCATCTCGAGCAGCTGGCGGACCGTGGACTTCTGCCCCGTCAGGAGGTGGACGTCGCCGTTGTTGATGTCCGACGCCTTGCGGGCCACCGTGACGACCTCGGTCATGTTCACGCTGTCGCGGACGACGAGCGCGTTCAGCATCTTGATGGTGCTCGCGACGGCGCGCCTCGTCATCGGCGCTCGCGACCACAGCACCGTGCCATCCATCGTGGTGATCAGCGCCGAGGGCGCCGAGATCGACGGGGGAGTGATGGTGGCGAGCGCGGGAACGGGCGCGGCGCTCAGGAGGAGAGCGGCTGTCAGGCCCAGCGCGGCAATCGTCCGTCCCATCCGGTCGAACACGCTCATGCCATCACCTCGACGATCGGAACGCATACATGCCGGGCGGATCTCGTGCGCTGGCGGAGAGGGAGGGGCTAGCACCCGCCAAGCCCCGCAGCCTGGCGGTCTTCAAGACTGTGCCGACGATAGCACTCGGATTCCATCTGCCACGTTCACGTGCGATTCCCGAAGCGCGTGATGCATTCTCGGACACGGACTCCTAGAGTCCGCGCGCCAGCCGCTTCGCAACCGCCGCAACGATCGCATCGGCGTCGATATCGCCGACGCACGCCACGACGCCGCCCACGAGCACGACCGGGAAGTCCTCGCGCGTCTGTATGATCGCGTCGATCGCCGCATGCTGGTCCAGCGGCGACAAACCGTACAGGTCGACCGCCTCTATCCCGAACCGGTCCCCGACCTCTCGCTTCAGCTTCTCCCCCAGCACGTGGAGGCGCCACTCGACGGGCATCGCTCAAGTCGAGCCGTCGGAGAAGCCCAAGTCCTCGAGCGGACCGCCCGAGTAGACATTGGCGCCGCCTCAACCGCAGGCCTCCGGGTTGATGACTCTGATCACAACGTCGTCCATTGCCCCTCCTTGCTCCGTCTAGGCGAGCCATACCAGGTACGCGGCGGCGCCGAGCAGCGCCACCCCGCCGATCTTCGTCAGGACGCCGGTCGCGCGCGAGAGCGACTTCACGAGCGCGAGCGAACCGGAGACGAGCCCCAACAGCATGAGCGGCACGCCTTTGCCGAGACCGTACACGAACAACATGACAGCGCCTTGGGTCGCCGAGCCACGGGCGGCAGCGATGGTCGCGATGGCTGCGAGTATCGGCGTCGAGCAGGGAGACGCGACGACCCCGAACAGGATGCCGAGCAGGAAGGCGCCTGCGAAGCCCCGCCCCTTCGGTCGGGTGGTGGGCAGGAAGCGGTTGAGGGCGTCGAACCTGATGTTGACCAGTCCCACCATCTGCAATCCGAGCACCACGCAGATGGCGGCCACGGCGTAGTAGGCCCAGGCGCCCACCATGATGGCGTGGCCGACGGCGCCGGCCGCAGCTCCGATACCGGCGAACAGCAGAGCCATGCCGAGGACGAACGTGCCCGACAGCGCGAGCCCGCGCCGCCATGCCGACCCGCGAGGCAGCTCCGCGTCCGCGACGTGTCCGGTGACGTAGCCGAACACCGCCGGCAGCATGGGCAGTACGCAGGGTCCGAACCCGGCCACGATCCCCCCGAGGAACGCGACCCCGAGCGCCGCCGCGCCCGTCACGCCGCCGCCGGTCAGCTGGCCGGCGAAGGATTCGATCCAACTCACCGGGCTGCCAGCTGGTCGAGGCGCGTCTTCATGGAGGCCTCGTCGATAACGCCCGTATAGGACTCGACGACCGTGCCCTTCGAGTCGATGAAGAACGACGTCGGGATGTACTGGAACTGGAACCTCGCTGCAAGCTGTTGAGAAGCCTCGTCATCGCTGATCGCGTTGACGAAGACGACCTTGTCCTCGTAGTCGGGGATGACCTTGTCCACGACCGCCGATATCTCGATGCACGGGTCGCACGTGAGCGAGTGGAACAGCAGGTAGATCGGCTTGCCGGTCTTGAGGGCCGCCTCGTACGCGACCATCGCGTCGGCATGCGAGGACGAGGGTCCACCTGTGGCCTCGGTCAAGCGCCGCGTGGCCGCGGGAGCTGCAGGGATGTCCGCCGTTGCGCTCGGACCCTGCTTCGCGACGATGATGGCGGCGAAGGCCAGTACGATCAGCGCCGCAATGACCGAACTGATCTGTCGCTTCACCTTGTTCGGAGACGTCGCGCGAGCCATGGCTACTCCTGTTCGATGGTGTCGCGGAAGCGGGTGCCCCAGTCCTTGCCGAGTATGAGCTCCATCAGCGGCGCCATTATGAACGCCGACAAGAACAACAGTCCTTCGCGCAGAAGGGTGAACCTCCAGCCGAACAGACGAAGTTCGAGGGGTATCATCGGCAGCTTGATCGCCCACGTCGAGACGATCGCAACAACAACGCCGGTCCGAGCCCCCTTGGCGAGCAACGCCTTGAGCAGCGGGAACACGCCGACGAGAGGTCCGTGGATGATGGTGCCGAGCCCTGCGCCGATCGCGAGCCCCTTCAAGCCGGAGCTCTCGCCGAGGTGCTTCATGACGAACTCTTCGCTGACCCAAACCTGGAAGAGACCCACGATCACGAACACCGTCACAAGCGTGGCTGCAAGCTCCCCGAACGTCTGCAGCCCGAGCAGAGCACCTTTGCCGGCGGCCGAAGGCCGGGTGACCGCAACCACGATGTATGCGAGGGCCACGGCCCACACCAGCCAGTTCGCCTTCGACCACTTCACGAGCTTCTTCACAGCACCCACCCCATGACGAGTCCCAGCACGACCGACAGCGTGAGCGCGAGCGCCCAACGCGAGAGCGCGAACCGTGCGCTGAAGAATCGGATCTCAGCCGGCAGCGTGATGGTCCCCACCGCGACCCACGCGATGAGCAGTGTCGCCACCGCCGCGATGCTGGCATGCTGCGAGAGAAGGTACTGACCCAGCGGGAACACCGCTGCAGGAGGCCCGGTCGCGAGACCGCCGAAGATGGCGGCGTAGATCGGAGCGAGCAGCCCCTGTCCGATCCCGAGCCAACTCTGGATCTGGTCCGGCGTGAGGATGACCTCGAACAGCCCGATCATCGCGAACACCGCGATGAAGAACGGCAGCACGTTGACGAACTGCTTGAGGGCTATCCTGAGGGCCTTCTTGGTCTTCGGTCCGCTTCGGAACGCAGAGTAGGCCACCACGGCCGCGGTGACGGCAAGCAGAGCGTAGTCGGTACTCGTCATCGTAGGTCTCTCTCGGCGTCCTGCACCGCCAGCGCGCACATTCCTCCGGCGCAGCCTCCCACGGCGCACTCCACCTCGAGCGTGGGGTGCCCGATCCCGAAGCGCTCCTTGAGCATTCCCTTGACCTCGCGCACGACAGTCGTCAGGTCAGAGACTCGTCCATCGTCGACCACAAGGTGCGCGGAGAGGGCGACCTCCGTCGAGGAGATGGACCACACATGGAGTGCGTGGACACCCTTCACGCCGTCCTCGGCCTCCATCGCCTCGGCGATCTCCCAGAAGTCGAGACCCTCGGGCGAGCCCTCCGCCAGGATGTGGACGCTCGACTTCACGATGCCCCAGGCCTCCTTGACCATCCACGCCGACAGGGCGATCGATACCAGCGCGTCAGCGGCGTTGAAGTGGAGCGCCCAGACGAGGAAGCCCCCGATGACGACACCCAGCGAGGTCACGGCGTCCGCCACGAGATGCAGGAACGCGCTGCGAGCGTTCAGGTCGCCATGCCCCTTGAGCAGCCAGGCTGCCGCGGCGTTGGCGGCCATGCCGATGCCGGCGACGAGCATGACCGTCGTGCCGCCGACAGAGACGGGGTGGAGCAGGCGTACCACGCCCTCGTATGCGACGAACGCCGCGATCGCGATCAGCGCGGCCGCATTGAAGAAGGCGACCATGACCTCGACGCGCCGAAAACCGAACGTGTGAACGGGCGAGGGTGGCTGCTTGCCGACGCGGTTCGCACCGTAGCTGAGCAGCAGCGAGACGACGTCGCTCAGGTTGTGCGCTGCGTCGGACAGCAGCCCGAGGCTGTTGGCGAGCAATCCGCCGATGATCTGAACCACGAAGATCCCGAGGTTGATGGCGACCCCGACGAGCAGCCTGGCACCCAGCGTGTCCGGCGCCGCGTGCACGTGGGCGAGCCCCGCGTGGTCGTGTGCCGCGTGATCATGCGGTTCATGGTCGTCGTGCTCGTGGTCGTCAGGCATTGTCGGCGGCCGCCCCGACAAGGGAGTCCACCAGGATGCGCAGGCCTTCCTTGGAGTTGGAGAACACGGTGGACGCGAGCGCGACGCGGGCGAGCACGAGCGTGTCGACGATCTCGATCGGCTCGATGCCCTGGCGCAAGGCGTTCCCGATCTGCATCGTGATGCAGGAGGGTGTGCCGTTTCCGGCGACCGCCGCGATCGAGATGAGCTGGCGGTACTTGTCGGGGATCGAGCTGTCTTCGTTCGCGAAGCGCATGCTCCTGGCCTGCTCGACGACCATCGCCGGCTTGATCTTGGCCAGCAGGGCCATGACCTCAGGGGTCTTGCCCATGTCGGCCGTCATCTTGGCCAGGACCTGCTCGGCGGTCGGCGTCTCGGTGTGGTCCTGCATGTGTGGGGCTCCTTGTGTCATGCCGGGTTGTCCCGGCGGGTAGCTGAGAGGGATGGAGGTACCGCGTCTAGCGCAGCACCGCGTTGAACAGGTAGCCGATCGCCATGATGCCGACGGCGTTGATGCCGAAGTACACGGCGATGAGCCTCGGCTTGAGCACCTTGCGCAGGATGATCGCCTCGGGAAGCGAGAGGCCGACGACGGCCATCATGAAGGCCAGCACGGTGCCCATCGCCATGCCCTTCTCGACGAGCACGCTCACGAGCGGGATGACGCCGGCGGCGTTGCTGTAGAGGGGGACACCGACGAGGACGGCGATCGGGACCGCGAAGGGGTTGCCGGGGCCGGCGTACTTCACAAGGAAGTCGTTCGGGATGTAGCCGTGCATCACGGCGCCGATGCCGATGCCGACCACTACGTAGGGCCAGACCTTGCCGACGATCTCTCCCACGTAGTCGCGTGCGTACGTGAGCTTCTCCGGCCACGTCTGCTCGGCCAACTCACCGCCGTCGCCCATGCGGATCTGGTACACGTACTCCTCGACCCAGCTCTCGAGCCCGAGCTTGCCGATGATGATGCCGCTCGTGATCGCGATGACCAGACCGGACACGATATAGAGCGCCGTGATCTTCCAGCCGAAGAGGCCGAACAGCAGGATGATCGCGATCTCGTTGATCATCGGGCTCGCCACCAGGAACGAGAACGTCACGCCGAGCGGCACACCGCTCTCGACGAAGCCGATGAACAGCGGCACCGCGGAGCAGGAGCAGAACGGCGTCACGATCCCGAGAAGCGCCGCAGCGATGTTGCCGCCGTAGAGCTTGGAGTGCGAGAGGAACTTGCGGGTCTTTTCCGGGGAGAAGAACGACCGGATGATGGCCACGAAGAAGATGACCACGGCCAGCAGGATCAGGACCTTGGGCACGTCGAACAGGAAGAAGTCCACCGACAGGCCCAGCCTGCTGGCTTTGTCCAAGCCGAACACGGAGTAGGTCAGCCAGTCGGCCAGCAGTTGAAGCGGATAGAACGGGTCCATCACTGATCTCCCAACACTGCGGATACGCTACTGAGCACTACGCTTGAGGAGCGTCACGACCTCGTCGTAGGACGGGACCCGCCCGGCGAGCACGAGCTTCTCGTCGATGACGAGGGCCGGCGTCGACATGACGCCGTAGGCCATGATCTCGGGGTAGTCCGTCACCTTGAGGATCTGGGCGTCGAGACCGAGTTCCGCCACGGCCTTGTTGGCCAGGGCCTCGAGCTTCTGGCAGTTCGCGCATCCCGAGCCGAGCACCTTGATGATCATGCTTTCCTCCATCTTCCGCTGACTTCGACAACCATCGAATCGTTCGCACACGCGAACGGGCGAAACGACACAACATCGGTGTTACAGCCGCTGCAACTCGTGCGCGGCGGCGTCCAAGGCCTCTCGGCGCAGGCTGTAGTAGATCCACTTGCCGTCACGCCTCGCCGAAACGAGACCGGCCGCACGCAGGACGGACATGTGATGCGAGATCGTGGACGGAACGATCCCCAGCCGGTCCGAGAGCTTGCACCCGCACAGCTCGTCCGGTGCGCAGCACGACTTGCCGGCGTCGGGGGTGGTCTCCCCGAGGATGCGGAGGATCTCGCGCCGCTGCTCTGACGCGAGCGCCTTGAACACGTCGTCGAGCCGGGACCTCTGAGCCCGTCCCACAACCGGTGTTCGGACTTCCACCGCCATCGATTCACGCTCCATTCGACTCGAGGGTCCTGCGATCAGGCGGTCTCTGGCGCCGGAGTGAGATCTCGCGCCGCAGCGGAGAGCGCCGGCAGGGTGAGCAGGCCGAGAAGCAGGAGCCCGATGCCGTAGGCGACGTACATCGCTATCGAGCCGGAAGAGCCGATGATGCGAGCGCCCAACTGCGTGCCTGCCGCACCGCCGAGCATGAACGCGAAGGTCACCAGCGACATCGAGGCTCCACGCGCGGAGCGTGCGAACTCGGTGGCCACCGTGAGCAAGGTCGAGTGTGCGGTCATGAAGCCGAAGCCGAGCAGGAAGACGCCGATCCCGGTCACCCAGAGGCTGCTCGAACCGGCGACCACCAGTCCGTCAGCGAGAGCCGCGAGCATGAGCCCGGCGGCGATCGTCCGGGTCCTGCCCAGCCTCGCTGCGACCGCGGCGCTCGTCCGCCCCGCGATCACTGCGGCCACTCCGAACGCGGTCATCACGCTGCCGATCGCGAGGAATGACAACTGGAACCTCTCGGCGAGAACGGTGCCGAGGTAGCTGAAGCTGCCCAGGAGGAACACACCCTCGAACAGGATGACCAGGTACGTGCGCAGGCTCGCCCCGTCACGCAGCAGGTCGAGATACGGGCGCAGCACCGGAGCCTTGGGGTTGCGCGTTTCGCCCTCGGCCGCCGTACGCAGGCCTCGCCACAGCACGACGGTCACGACCGCAGCGAATGCTCCATAGAGGAGGAAGACGCCCCGCCAGTCGAGGAAGTAGGCGATCGCGCCGCCGATGCCCATTGAGAGAGCCTGACCGAGGAACGCGATGCCCATGAAGGAGCCGATGGCCTGCTGTCGCTTTTCCATCGGTACGACGTCACCGATGAGCGCCAACGAGATCGGCATCGTGGCAGCCGCGAACAGTCCGGTGAGCGCACGGATGCTCGCGAGTGCGGGGATCGTCGTGCCGAGCGCGAGCAACGCGGTTGCCACGGAGAAGGCGGCCAGCGTGCCGATGATGACGCGCGACTTGCCGAAACGGTCCGCCAGCGGCCCGAAGACCAGCTGGAACAGGCCGAACGGCAGCATGTATGCGGCGATCAGAACGCCCGCACCCGCGGCGGGTACGCCGACGCTCTTCGCGATCGCCGGAAGAATCGGAGAGACGACCCAGTTGTCGGCCATGACGATGAATCCGGCCAGACCGAGCAGGATGATGAGGTTTTTGCGATTCACTTCGAGGGGCCTCTCACTTCGATGACTATCGAACTGTTGTAACGCAAGCTATACCCCTGAAGGTATGTACGTCAAGTGGCTCGGGGCTTGTCGCGCCAGTCGGGGTGGCGCTGCCGGTCGTACCTCGGTCAGTGGCGGAGGGGGAGGGATTCGAACCCTCGAAGCCTTACGGCTTGCCGGTTTTCAAGACCGGTGCATTCAACCACTCTGCCACCCCTCCGGGAGGCCGGGCTGCGTGAGGGAAGTCTAGCATCCGGCGGCCGCGGCGCTCGAAGGCGGTCGCGGTGGGGGCGAACGTGGCCGACAACGGCGCGACGTCGACCGACCCGATGTGGCGCGCCGCTAGGCGGTCGGCTCCTTGCCTTCCAGCCCCGCGCTGTAGAGGCCGAGGAAGACGCGGTGCGGTCCCGGAGTGCCGTAGGGCACGTAGGCGACACGGTCGCCGGGCATGATCGGGTGGTCGATCCCGTAGACGGTGCGGTTGACGAAGACGCCCTCGATCTTCTCACACGGAAGCCCGAGCTCGACGGCAAGGAGGCGCCCGGTGGTGCCCTTCTCGGGCACCTCGACCTCGACGAGGGACGGCAGGCCCTGCTCGCTGCGGAAGAGATGCAGCAATCCGAACATCCGCACGGTCACCGGTCGGGACGTCATCGTGCACGCTCCCTTGCTCCGAGATCAGCCGTCTTCGCCGAGGGTACACCCCGGGGCCCGGCGCTACACTGCAGTCATGCCCGAGAACTCCGACATCGACACCGCCGAAGACGAGCGCTACATGCGCCTCGCGTTGGAGGAGGCGCGCGGCGCCGCGGCGCTCGGCGAAGTGCCGATCGGCGCGATCGTCGTGTGCGACGGAGAGGTGGTGGCTCGCGGCTCGAACCGGCGGGAGATCGACGCCGACCCGACCGCGCACGCGGAGATGATCGCCGTCCGCGAGGCGTCTTCCGCGCTTGGCCGCTGGCGTCTGGAGGGCTGCACGGTCTACGTGACGCTCGAGCCCTGCCCCATGTGTGCCGGCGCGCTGCACGCCGCGCGCGTCGACCGGTGCGTCTACGGGGCGGTCGACCCAAAGGCCGGGGCGCTCGGCACCCTGTACGACATCGCCTCGGACGAGCGGCTCAACCACCGCTACGAGGTGACCGCCGGCGTGCTCGCGGACGAATCGGCGGCGATGCTCAGAGAGTTCTTCGCGATCCTCCGCGCCCGCGGGCGCGCGCCCGAGCCGCTCGAAGGCTGAGCGCGGGACCAAGCGGCGGGGGCCGCAGCGCGGGCTAGCGCAGCCGCGAGCGCAGCTGGCGCAGGAGCTCCGTGGCCCGCAGCGCCACGATCGAGTCGCCGTCGTTTGCGGCTTCCTCCAGCGTATCGAGAGCGTCGAAGCCGGCCTGCGCCATGTCCTCGATCTGGGCGAGCCGGTCCGCGCGGGTGACGCGCGGTGCGGGCATCGATGAGGCCACGGACCTGTCGAGCATAGGGGCGGCGGCCGCATCGAGACGGTCCGCCTCGGTCACGCTTCGTCTCACAGCCTTCAGCGGCAGCCGCTCGTGGGGGCGATCCTCAGGCGATCGCATCGAGCTGCGAGGAGAGCCCGACGACGTGTGCGATTCGATGACGTCGGCCGCGCGCCACACGGCGTCGGCGCTCCAGCTCTGCCGCATGAGACGCGCGGCGTCCCATATCGCCTCGAGCTCCTCCGCGGGGTAGCCGAAGTGCGCGGCAAGGGCCTGCAGCTGGGGCGCCGTCGGCAACCGCTCGCCGCGCTCGATGCGCGACAGCAGTGTCGAGTCGATCCCCACCGCAGCCGCGACCACGCGCAGCGGCTCGCCGCGCTCGGTGCGCAGGCGTCGCAGAAGGTCTCCGAGTCCGATGTCAGTGCTCATGCGTACAGTATTGCACAGGGGAGTCTTGACATCCAATGTCTTGACACCGTGTGTCAAACATGACAGGATGACCCTGCCGGCGCAATCGGGGGAACGCGCCGGCCCCAAGGACTCACGCGCCCGAGATCGGGCGCAGATGACGCGAGGAGGCGCATCGGGGATGACGACCATCATGCCGCCACAGAAGGGCGGCGCAGGCGGCCCGGGCAAGAAGCCGGCGCAGGGCAAGGGCAAGGCGCTCGCGACGGACACGCTGATCCACATCGTGCTCGACAAGTCGGGGTCGATGGAGTCCGTCCGCCAGGCCACGATCGAAGGGTTCAACCGGTTCAGGCACGACCAGCTCGAGGTGGGCGGCGATGCCCTCGTCTCGCTCACCCTCTTCGACAGCACCGTTGCGGAGATCTGCTCGGCGGTCCCGCTGCGGGAGCTCACCGACCTCGACCGGACGATCTACCGTCCCGACGGGACGACCGCGCTCTACGACGCCGTGGGAGCCGCCATCACGCGGATCGACGCGCTCATCGCGACGAAGGTCGTGCAGCCGCAGCGCGTGCTGTTCGCGATCATCACCGACGGCCAGGAGAACGCCAGCCGCACCTACGAGCGTGCTGCGATCTTCGACATGGTGAGTGTCCACGAGGAGGCCGGCTGGTCGTTCGTCTTCCTCGGCGCCAACATCGACAGCTACGCCGCTGGCCGGTCGGTGGGGGTGGCGGGAACGGCCCGCACCCGCGACTGGATCGCGACGCCGGACGAGATGGCGAGGAACATGAAGGTCCTCTCCCACGCGACGAGCCGGTATCGCGGCGAGGCTGCGGCCTCGGCCAACAAGGCGGACCGCGCCTTCTTCACCGATGAGGACGAGAAGGCCGGAGAGGAGTAGGAGCGCGCCGCGGCGTTGCCCGTGCCCCTACGGCGGGATATACTCCCGACTTGCCTCCGCGCCTTCCACGCGGAAGGTGCACGACCTCAAGACGGAGAGTTGTCCGAGTGGCTTAAGGAGCACGACTGGAAATCGTGTATGCGGCGTTAAACCGTATCCAGGGTTCGAATCCCTGACTCTCCGCCAGACGCATGCGCCGGAAGGCCCGTCCCGAACTCACGGGGCGGGCCTTCGTGCGTTGCCGGGTGCGCAGTCCCGTGTCCGTGCGCGGCTAGCCCCTCCCGCCGAATGCGCCGGGCCCTGTGCCGCCGCCGGCGGTCGCGTGACACGTCGCGGCCGTGCATCCGGTGCGGGGGCAGGTGAGGGTCCCGGTCGATGAGCCGGACGATGACCCGGCTGCCGGTGCCGCGTTTGCGGCCGTCCCGGAGCCGGCGAAGGAGAAGCAGGCGAGGGCGAGCAGCCCCGTGGCGAGGATCGCCGGGACGCCCCAGGCCACAGCGCGGGCCGTGCGCTGCGTCCCTGTGGCACCGGTGATCGACCGCCGCAGCGGGGCGAGCACGTGCAGCCGGGCCGCGCTCACGATCCAGCCCCAGTGGAGCGCCACATGGAGCACGCCCACGAGCAGCACCGCGATCGCTGAGACCGCGTGGAGCGCGTGCCACAGCGGGGTCGAGGCGCTCGTCAGCCCGAGCAGGGCGGAGAGCGTCTGCGAGACGGCGAGCCCGCTGACGGTGACCGATGCGATGGCGGCCCCCGTGAGGGCGGCGACCACAAGGTTGAGGCGGGAGGCGTTCGCGAGGCGGTCTGCGAACCGCCGCACCGCGCGGACGACCCAGTCGCGGTGCAGGACGAGATGGACCAGGGCCACGAGCGCGAACCCCAGGCTGACGTACTCGTGGACGGCGATCCCGGTGATCGCGGGATTGGCCGCCAGAAGGTACGTGCTGAGAGCGAG
>PKWR01000161.1:0-3837 GCA_003133285.1 Coriobacteriia bacterium | reverse complement strand
CCGTCCGAGAGGCACGCCATGAACGACACGCTCGCTCTGATCGAGGCACGCACCTCGACGCGGAAGTACGCGGACACCCCGATCACCCCCGAGGAGCGCGAGGCGATCCTCCATGCGGCGATGCGCGCCCCGACGGCAGGGAACCTGATGCTCTACTCGATCATCGAGATCACGGACCCTGCGCTCAAGCAGCGCCTCTCCGAGACCTGCGACGATCAGCCCTTCATCGCCAAGGCGCCGCTGGTGTTCGTGTTCGTCGCCGACTACCAGAAGTGGATCGACCTCTTCGAGTTCTCAGAGGTCTCGCACATCGAGGGTGTCGAGCATCGCGCGGCGCCGGGCCCGGGCGACCTCGTTCTCGCATGCTGCGACGCTCTCATCGCGGCGCAGAATGCGGTCGTGGCCGCCGAGTCGCTCGGGATCGGGTCGTGCTACATCGGTGACATCCTCGAGAACGCCGAAGTGCACGCGGAGCTGCTGCACCTGCCGAACCACACGTTCCCGGTGACGATGCTGTGCTTCGGAAGGCCTGCCGTCACGCGCGCGCAGGTGCCGCGCTANNGCTGCGCGCGTTCTCGGACGCGCTCGACGGCATGTACGCATCGCGCGGGCTCAAGCCCGGGATCGAGAACGTCGCGCAAGACATCTACGCCCGCAAGTACGCCGCCGACTTCACCGTGGAGATGAACCGCTCGGTGCACGTGTGGCTCGAGCGCTGGCAGACCGTGGAGGGGTGAGCGCCGTACCTACCGGTCGCCGAGCGTCCCGAAGCGGTACCCCTGCGCCCTGAGCCCGGCGATCGCGTCGTCGAGGGCCACGGTGTCGCTCGACGACACCCCGTGCAGCAGATAGATGGCTCCCGGATGGCTCCCGTTCAGGATCCGCTTCACCGTCACCTTGACGAGCGGCTGGTCGTCGGTGATCCAGTCGCGGTGCGCGAAGCTCCAGAACACCGTCTCGTAGCCGAGCGACCGTGTCAGCCACAGTGAGAGCGGGCTGTACGCGCCGGCGGGCGGGCGGAAGATCGCGGAGATCCGCTTCCCTGTCGCCTTTCGGAACGCGTCTGCGGTCTTGGTGAGTTCGGCCTTGAACGCGGCACGGTCCTTCGCGAGCGACGGCATCGACGGATGCGTCGCGCTGTGGTTGCCCACGACGTGCCCCTCGCGCACCATGCGGCGCACGAGGGCGGGCTGCGACTTGACGTACGACGCCGTCACGAAGAACGTCGCCTTCACGCCGTTGCGGGCGAGCGCGTCGAGGATATGCGGGGTGTTGCCGTTCTCGTAGCCCTGATCGAAGGTCAGGTACACGCGGTGGCTGTCCGGTCCCGTGTATCTGCCGCCGAACGTGGCCAACATCTTCTTCGCGCCCGAAGCCACGGCCGGGACCCTGTGGGTGGAGTTCGGGAGGTAGTACCAGCTACGTGTCTTGTTGTCGGCTGGCGCGGTCGTCGAGGGGGCGGGCTTGCCGGGCGTGGGGGCGGGACGCGGAGCCGGGGTGGCCGTGGGGGCGGGCGTGGTGGTGGACGTGACAGGGACCGTCGGAGTCACCGAGGAGGTCGTGGCGGGAGCGGGGGGCACGGGGGATGGCGCGGGCGCAGGGCCTCGCGCGCACCCGGACGCGGCGGCAGCGATGGCGAGCACGACGAGCGATGCAGCCAGACCCCGAGCCGACATCCGTCCTCCCTCGACGCCCACGATGGTGTCTTACCACCACTTACGAAGGCGAGACGCGCCGCACGACATCCGTTCCCGTGCGGTCACAGCGCTGACTACAATGGCCTCGCCGGATCGCAGCCGTCAGGGGTCCGGCGGTCCATGACCCGGCCTCCACCCTTCTGACGGGCGGGCACGTGTGCGACTTCTGATCGCCGGAGCGAGCGGCAGGACGGGGCGGCTCCTGACGGAGCGCGCGCTCGAGCACGGGCACGAGGTGACGGCGCTGGTGCGCGACGCCTCGTACTTCCCGGAACCCGGCGAGCACCTCAGGGTCGTGGTCGGCGACGTGCTGTCGCCGGAGACGCTCGTGTCGGCCGTCGAGGGACAGGACGCCGTGATCTCCGTGCTCGCGCCACGGCCGCGCACGAACGGTCGCGTGTACGTGGAGGGCACGCGCAACCTCGCGGACGCGTCCGCGCGCGTGCGGGTGCGGCGGTTCGTGGCGGTCTCGGCGGAGGGCGCCGGCGCCGACTCCCGCACCCTGACGCTCGCGTATCGCCTGGTGATGCGCATCCCGGTCGTCGCCAGGCTCTACCCGGAGATCGCGCGGATGGAAAGCGAACTGCGGGCGCGGACCGATCTCGACTGGACCGTCGTTCGGCCGCCGATCCTCACGAACGGACGCCGCAACGGAGCGGTGCGCCACACCGTGGGGCCGGTCGTCGCGGGCGGGCTCCGGATCTCGCGAGCGGATCTCGCGGGGTATCTGCTCGAGCTGGTCGAGAGCGGCGACCACGTGCGGGAGAGCGTGGCGGTCGCGAACTAGCAGGCGATGCGGCCGAGCTCGTCCTTCGCGTTCATGACCTCGATACCGGCCTGTCGGCCGGTGTCCTCGAACACGACGTCAGCCCGCCCGTCGTGCAGCGTTCTGAGCGTGACATCGACGGTGCCGCCGAGGGACTCGGCGTCGCGGCCCTCCATCGAACCGAGCACCGGGGCCTTCAGCGTCAACGCGCGGCAGCCCTGAACGTGGACCTCGAGTTCCTCGCGCTTGTCGGAGACGGTGATGTGCGCCTCGTTGTCGCCCGTCTCGATGCAGGTGATGCGAGCGCCGGTGTAGGTCCCGAAACGGTGCAGCTTGCCGTCGAGCAGCAGCCCGGCGATGCTGCCGACGAAGGACCCCGTCATCCACGGGATCTTCGCGACCGAGAGCGTCAGCGAGGTCCCGCGTTCCTCGAAGTGGTTCGACTGCGCCCAGATCCAGGAGCTGGGGAAGCTGCGGCCCCAGTCCTTCTCGACGTATCCGCGGCCGCGGGCGAAGTCGATCCGGTCGCCATCGACCAGCAGCGAGCCGGAGAGAGCGTGGTCCATCGACAGGACCCCGTGGTAGGTCTCCATTCCCGGCACGAAGCGGTACCAGCCCATCGCGCCCGGCGAGAGCGCTTCGACCGGCCACGGAGACCAGGAGCCGAAGCGGACCGATCCGCTGACCTCGTGAACGCCGTCCCTGAGGTCCAGCGTCATGCCCGAGGAACTGAACGTGTTGGGCCCGATCCGGATGGCGAAGTGTTTCCCCGGGACCGAGCTGAACTCCTCGGGGGGAAACGCGAAATAGTGGGGCTCCTCGCCGGCGGAAGGCACGACCTGCACGAACGCGTGCCTGGCACCACCGTCGGCGGAGTAGGAGATGCCGGGGATGACCGAGACGGTCCGCCTCTCCGCGGCGTCGACCTGCTTGAAGTACCAGCCTTCGAAGTAGCGCTTGGTCACCGCTCCGCCCTGGTACTCGGCGGGGTTCCAGATGCGTCCGATGTTGCTCAAGCTCTGCTCCTGCGTACGAGCGGACGGGGCGTATGGCGTGTCCGCCGGGCCATGCCCCGCGGACACGCCATCGTCGATCGGCTACAGGGCCATCTTGCGCAGGGCAGCGATGCGCACGGCCGGATCCGGATGTGTATCGAAGAGGCCGGCCACGAACCCCTTGGGTTTGCCCTTCGGGTCGTGCAGCGGGCTCGTGATGAAGAGATGGGCGGTCGCCTTGTTCGCGGCGCGCATCGACAACGGGTCGGCCGTGATCTTCTCCAGAGCGTCGGCCAGGCCGTTCGGGTTGCGGGTGAGCAGCGCGCCGTCGGCGTCCGCGAGCAGTTCGCGCTTCCGCGAGATCGCGAGCTGCATGAGC
>PKWR01000048.1 GCA_003133285.1 Coriobacteriia bacterium | reverse complement strand
AGGAGCGCGACGACCGCGAGGACCAGCACGAGGATCGGACCGTACTGGTCCGTCCACGCGACACCCGACGAATAGACTACGGCCGCACCGAGCGTGAGCACGACCCACAGCAGCCCGCCGAGCCCGACGAAGACGCGGGCGGCGATCCGCTCGTTGTTCATGACGTCGTAGTTGCAGCTCCTGGCAAGGATGTTCACGTCGCACTCGCTTTCCACTCACGGTGACCGGCCGGCGACCCTCCCGGGTTGCCACGCCCTGACAGTCGGGTCTATACCCGCGATGCGCGCATCTCCCGCGGCCCGGGCGATACCCGGGCGTCGTGGATCAGAGGTAGCCGGCGAACGACTCGAACGAGGAGTGGTCCTGGTCGACGCCGACGGCTTCGAGCACGCGCCTCATGGGGTCGACCATGGCCGGCGGGCCGGAGACGAACCAGTGCCAGCCGTCGTGCGGATCGCAGTGCCGCAGCACGGTCTCCGCGGTGATGAATCCGCGCTCGCCCGTCCACTCGGTCGAGGGGCGCTCGAGCACGTGGACGAACGTGATCCCGGGGTTCTCGCGCTCCCAGGAGTCGAACTCCTCGCGCATCGGGATGCAGGTCTCGNNATGCTGCGCATCGGCGTGATCCCGACGCCTCCGACGAGGAACGCCGCGCGGTCGACCCCACCGGGCAGCACAAGGCGCCCGAACGGACCGGTCATGGTGGCGAGGTCGCCGGGACGCAGCGCGAGCAGCGCATCCTTGAACGCGCTCCCCGTCAGGCGCGTCAGGACCAACGTCTCGGCGTCGTCCGGCGCGTCACAGTGCGAGAAGTGCTTGGTCTGGGGCCCCTCGCGGGTCTCAAGCGTCAGCGAGAGGTACTGGCCGGCGACGAACGAGTAGCCCGGCGGCCGCGAGAACCGGAAGGCACCCGTCGATGCGCACGGGCTCTCCGAGCCCGTGAACGTAACGCGATACCCGTCTCCGCCCATGCCGCGCCCTCCTTCGGGAACATACTGCTGTCGCGCGTTCTCGTCGGACCGCGATGGACCGCGCCCGACGACGATACCAGGAGAGCGCCATGGACCTCGCACGCTCCGGCGACACCACGACCTGTACGTACCCGCCCGCGCGCTCGCGCGTCGCGCGTCTCCTCATCGTCACGCTGCTCGCCGTCCCGTTGCTCGCCGCTTGCGCGCCCGCATCCACCGGCGGCGGGGTGCTGCCCGGCGTCGAGATCCGCGACTACCAGGGTCAGCGCCTCGACTCGGTGAACGACTTCCGCGAGAACTCGATCAAGGGACCGCAGCACGTCGACATCTCCACGTACAAGCTGAGCGTGACGGGGCTGGTGGCGAGGCCTTTGACGTACACGTACGACCAGGTCATCTCCAAGGAGACGACCTACACCAAGGTCGTGCAGCTGGATTGCGTCGAGGGCTGGAGCGTGAAGCTCCTGTGGGAGGGCGTGCTGCTCTCCGACCTGATCGACCACTCGCAGCCGGCGGCGAACGCGGTGACCGTCGTGTTCAAGGCCTACGACGGCTACACGACCTCGCTGCCGCTCGACTACATCCGTTCCGCCCGCATCCTGCTGGCCTACAAGATGAACGGCGTCACGATCCCCGACGAGCGCGGCTTCCCGTTCATGGTCGTCGCGCAGGACCGCTGGGGCTACAAGTGGGCGAAGTGGGTCACGTCGATCGAGCTGTCGAACGACCCGAAGTTCTTGGGATACTGGGAGCAGCGCGGGTACTCTCAGACAGGTATCCGCTCGCAGAACATGTTCGCGCAGTGAACCGGGGAGGAACGAGCATGAAGCGATCGGCTTCGTTGACCTGGATCGTCGGAGGGCTCATCGCGTCGGCCGCGATCGTCTACCTCATCGACTTCGCAGCGTACCCGCGACTGCACGACTCCATGGGCTTCTACACGCTTCTCGACATCGCCTTCATCCCGCTGAACGTGCTTATCGTCGGCCTGTTCATCAACCGCCTCCTGGCGCAGCGGGACAGGGCCGAACTGCTGCACAAGATGAACATGGTCGTGGGTGCGTTCTTCGCGCAGACCGGCAACGACCTGATCGCGCGCCTGTCGCTGTTCGACACGGAGCTCGCGGAGGACCGCCCGCACCTGCTGTTCAACGCGCAATGGACTCCGGCCGACTTCGACCGTCACCGCCTGGCGGTCTCCGGTGACACCCACGCCATGAACGTCGACCGGAGCGACCTCGAGGGACTGAGGGTGGCGCTGGCGGAGCAGCGGCCGATGCTCCTCGGCCTGCTCCAGAACGGCAACCTGCTCGAGCACGCCGGCTTCACCGACGCGCTGTGGGCCGTGTCCCATCTGAGCGAGGAGCTGTCGGCGCGCTCCGACCTGGCCGCCCTGCCGGCGTCCGACCGTGCGCACATCGAGCTCGACATGGCACGGGCCTACGGAAGGCTGCTCGGCGAGTGGCTCGGCTACGCGCGCCATCTCAAGGCCGACTACCCCTACCTGTTCTCATTCCTGGTGCGGACCAACCCCTACGACCCGACGTGCGAGATCGAGGTCCCGGCGCCGATCAGCGGATGAGCGCCGGCGCCACGTAGAGCAGCACCGCGAGGAAGTGGCACACGCTCCCGGCGAGGACCCACAGGTGCCACACCATGTGGAAGTACGGCACGCGCTTGTAGACGTAGAAGACGGTGCCGAGCGTGTAGCACAGGCCGCCGGCGACCAGCAGCCACAGGCCGCCGGGCGCGAGGGTCGCACGCATCGGGCCGATCATGAACACCGCGAGCCAGCCCATGAACAGGTAGACGACGGCCGACAGCCAGCGCGGGCGGTACACCCAGAACGCCTCCGTCGAGATGCCGATCGCGGCCAGGACCCACACGACCGCGAACATCCACCATCCGCCGTTCGCGCGCATCGTCACGAGGGTGAAGGGCGTGTAGCTGCCGGCGATGAGCAGATAGATCGCCGAGTGGTCGATGATCTTGAAGACGTGGCGGGCCTTGGGCACCATGATCGCGTGATAGAGGGTCGACCCCGTGTACAGCAGGATCAGCGAGATGCCGAACACGATCCCGCTTGCCAGCGACCACGGGTCGCGCCACTTGAAGACGACCAGCAGCGTGAGGGCGACGATCGAGAACGCGACGCCCACGCCGTGCGTGATGCTGTTGGCGATCTCCTCGCCGACGGTGTAGTCGCGGTTCGTCCGCTCCCCGCGCGCCACATCGCCCCTACGCTCCGGTGTGCCGACCGGCTCCTTGTGTCGACTCACGGGACCACCTTGATCTGCGGAGCGGAGGGCGAGAGTGAGTGGCACACGACGCACGACAGGGAGTAGTGCCCGGCCGGAGCGAGCTGG
>PKWR01000145.1 GCA_003133285.1 Coriobacteriia bacterium | reverse complement strand
CTCGCCGAGCTGCTCGCCAACGCGCCGCGAACCGCCGACGCGAAGGCGCTCGCACGTGCCGTGCGGGCAGCGAACCGCGCCGTCATCGAGTCCGCCGCTGACGCGATCATGGCCTTCGGCATGGGCACGACGATGACGGCGGCGATGGTGGACGGCACGCACATCACGATCGCGCACGCGGGCGACTCCCGCGCCTACCTGTTGCACGGCGGACAGCTCACGCGGGTCACGGAGGACCACTCGATGGTCGCCGACCTCGTGCGCCAAGGCGTGCTCACCGAGGAGGATGCGCGCTTCCATCCCCAGCGCAGCGTCATCACGCGCGCACTCGGCTCCGACCGGAACATGATGGCCGACCTCTACGAGGTCGAAGCATCCCCCGGAGACCGGCTCCTGCTCACGACCGACGGACTCACCGGCATGCTTCCCGACGACTACATCGCCGAGCTTCTCCTCGCCGAAGGCGAGCCGCAGGACGCCGTGGTCAAGCTGGTCGAAGCGGCGAACCGCGCGGGAGGCTACGACAACATCACCGTGATCGTCGTCGACATCGGCGCGACGCCTGCGCGCGAGATCGCCCCTGCCCGAGGATCGAAGAAGGCCGGCCGGCTCGGCGCGGCCCCGCTGCTGTGGATCGTGGCCGCACTCGTGCTCGTGCTCGCGACGGGATGGGGCACCTGGTCCTACGCCCGCTCTCGCGCCTATCTGATCGAGCAGAACGGCATCGTCGCCGTCTACCAGGGCATTCCGGGCTCCTTCGCCGGCGTCCGCCTCAACTGGCTGGTGCAGCCGACCGATGTGCCCGTCTCCCTGCTCGATCCCCAGGTGCAGGCACGCCTGCACGAAGGGATCCCGTTCGGGAAGCTCGCCGACGCCCTCTACCGCGTCGAGGAGCTGCGTGCCGCTGCCGCGCCCCCGACGGTCACGCCGGCCCCGAGCCTGACCGCCACCACGACCCCGGCACCGTAGGCGCGCGATGAGGTCACGTCGCACCATCGAACTCCTCCTGCTCCTCGCGGCCGCGCCGCCGGTGCTGCTCATCTTCGCCCTCGCCGCAGGAGCAGCGCGTGGGACACTCGCGCCGTCGGACTTCCTGACGCCCGCCGGGCTGCTCCTGGCGTTCGCTGCCGCCCATCTCGCGGTCAGGCGCTTCGCGCCAGGCGCCGACCCCGTCCTGCTTCCGGTGACGGCGTTGCTCTCCGGGGTCGGGCTCGCGATGGTCACGCGTCTCGACCCGTCGCTCGCGGCCGCGCAGACGACGTGGCTCTTCGTCGGGGTCGCTGTGCTCGCCCTCACGCTCGCCTTCGTCCCCTCGCTCGAACGGCTCGCCCGCTACAAGTACTCGATCATGCTGGCCGCGATGGTCCTGCTGCTCGCCCCCGCGATCATCGGACGCGAGATCAACGGCGCCAAGCTGTGGATCCACCTCGGTTCCCTGAGCTTCCAGCCCGCCGAGCTCGCGAAGATCCTGCTCGTCGTGTTCCTCGCCGCCTATCTGGCCGAGTTCCGCGAGGTGCTCTCCGTGTCGACGCGGAAGCTGGCGGGGCTGCAACTGCCGAGAGCGCGCCACCTCGGCCCCCTGGTGCTGATGTGGGCCGTCTCGCTGATCGTCCTGGTCGCCGAGAAGGACCTCGGCTCGTCGCTGCTGTTCTTCGGGATCTTCCTCGTGATGCTCACCGTCGCCACGGGCAGATGGTCGTACTCGATCGTCGGGACCCTGCTGTTCGCGCTGGGCGCGACCGCCGCGTTCTTCTTGTTCGCGCACGTGCGCGTGCGTGTGGACATCTGGCTGCACCCGTTCGCGGACGCGGCGGGTAAGGGCTACCAGCTCGTGCAGTCGCTCTTCTCGATCGCAGCCGGAGGGATCACCGGCGTGGGCGTGGGACGGGGCCTGCCCACGCGCATCCCCTTCGTGGCCACGGACTTCATCTTCTCCGCGATCGGTGAGGAGCTCGGGCTCCTCGGCGGCGTCGCGGTCATCGCCGCCTACCTGGTGCTGTGCTTCCGGGGGCTCGCGACGGCGGTCCGGGCACGCTCCGACATGGCGTCGCTGACGGCGGTCGGGCTCGTGGCGGCGCTGGGACTCCAGACCTTCGTCATCGTCGGCGGCGTCACGCGCCTCATCCCGCTCACGGGCATCACGCTCCCCTTCATCTCGTACGGCGGCTCTTCGATCGTTGCGAACTTCCTGCTGCTCGCTCTGCTGATGCGGGCAGGTGACGACACCCCGGCCGAGGGCGCGGAGGTGGTCGCGAGCAGCCGGACGGGCGGGCTCGGCCGTGTGGCGCTGTCCCGCCGCGTCGTAGGCGTGGCATGGCTCCTCGCGGGCCTCACCGCCGCACTCGTCGCCAACCTCACCTGGCTGCAGGTCGTCGATGCGCAGGCGCTCAACAGCGACGCGCGCAACACCCGCAACCTCGCCAAGGAGGCGCGGGCCGAACGCGGTGCGATCGTCACCTCCGACGGGACCGTACTCGCGCGGTCCGTGCGCGGCAGCGACGGCTTCTTCAAGCGGACCTACCCGGGCGGGACGCTCGCGGCACACGTGACCGGCTACTACTCGGTGCGCTACGGCCGCTCGGGCATCGAGTCCGCGCTGAACGAGACGCTCGCCGGACACCGCGGCTACGCCAGCTTCCAGGATGTGCTCGACGACGCGCTCGGCAAGTCCATGCCCGGCAACGACGTCGTGCTCACGATCGACAGCCGCATCCAGAAGGCCGCCGAGAAGGCGCTCGCCGGGCACCGGGGCGCGGTGGTCGCCATCGACCCGAGGACCGGAGCGGTGCTTGCCCTCGCCTCCTCGCCCTCCTTCACGCCGCAGGACATCGACCGGGACTGGGCGTCGCTGTCCAAGGACCCCGCGGCGCCCCTGGTCGACCGCGCGATCTCGAGCGTCTACCCGCCCGGCTCGACCTTCAAGGTCGTCACGCTCACGAAGGTGCTGTCGAGCGGCGTCGCGGGTCCGGACACCGTCCTGCCCGCCCCGAGCGTGCTGACCATCGGCGGCGGCAAGGTCACCAACTTCGAGGGCGCCGGCTACGGGTCCGCGACGCTGCGGAAGGCCACCCAGTCGTCGATCAACACGGTCTACGCGTACCTCGGCACCCAGCTGGGCGCCACACGGCTGGTCGAGCAGGCGCGGGCCTTCGGCTTCGACTCCAACCTGCCGCTCGAGCTGCGCGTCACCCCGTCGCTGATGGCGGACCCCGGCTCGATGACGACGTGGGAGACGGCGTGGGCCGCTGTCGGCCAGCCGGTCGGGGCCCGTGCGGTCAAGGGACCGGTAGCGACCGCGATGCAGATGGCGCTCGTGGCGGCGGGCATCGCGAACAAGGGCGTCGTCATGCGGCCGTACCTCGTGGACCACACCGCGGACGCCGCGGGAGTCGCCGTCACCACGACGGCCCCGCGCTCCCTCACGACGGCCACCGACCCCGCCACCGCAGCGACGGTCCGCCAGCTCATGGTGAGCGTCGTGAAGGCGGGATCGGGCACCCGGGCACAGATCTCCGGCTTCACGATCGCCGGCAAGACGGGCACCGCCGAGGTCGGCAAGGGCATCGCCTCCGACGCGTGGTTCATCGCCTTCGGGCCTGCGGCGCCGGGAGAGACCCCGCACGTCGCGATCGCGATCATCCTCGAGAACGCCGGCGTGGGCGGCCGCGTCGCGGCGCCCGCGGCGCGGATCGTGCTCGAGGCGGCCCTGAGACGCTAGGCGGTACGGGGAGGGCAAGGTTCGGCCGCACACCAGTGCGGTAGAATCAACCGGATAGGCTACGGCTGGACACGGCCGACAATCGAGCGGGAGCCCCACGTGGAAGACATGGTCTTCGGTCGCAGATACCGCGTCACCGAGCGGATCGGCTCGGGCGGGATGGCCGACGTCTACAAGGCGGTCGACGAGACCCTCGGCCGCACCGTCGCGGTCAAGGTGCTCCACCAGCGCTTCTCCGACGACCCCGAATTCGTGCAGCGCTTCCGGCACGAGGCATCGGCCGCCGCCAACCTGTCGCATCCCGGCATCGTCAACATCTACGACTACGGTGTCGAGAAGAGCACCTACTACATCGTCATGGAGCTCGTGCGCGGCACGGACCTGAAGCGGGTCGTCAAGGAGCGCGGAGCGCTCGATCCGATGAAGGTCGCCGACTACGGCGCGCAGGCCTGCTCGGCCCTGACGGTCGCGCACGGCTACGGCATCATCCACCGCGACATCAAGCCCCAGAACATCGTGCTCACGCCGGATGGCGTGGTGAAGGTCATGGACTTCGGCATCGCGCGCGCGATCGATTCCGACGCGACGCAGACCGGCTCCGTGCTCGGGACCGCGCAGTACGTCTCGCCGGAACAGGCGCAGGGCCGCAAGCTCGGCCCCGAGAGCGACCTCTACTCCCTCGGCGTC
>PKWR01000101.1:3632-5809 GCA_003133285.1 Coriobacteriia bacterium | reverse complement strand
ATGACGACCTTGATGACCGCGGCGAAGCCGGCGATGATCGCGCCGGACGCGAGGAGGCCGATGAGCATGCTGGCCTGCTGCGTGGTGTAGGACAGGCCGTTGGCGGCGGCGAGGTCGCGCTCCTCGACGAGCAGCGGGATGAGCGTGTTCTTCGCGGGCACGAACAGCAGGTTGCAGATCTCCATCACGAACGTGATCGCGTAGATGACCGCGAGGGCCACCCCCGGGTGGACGCTCCGCATGCTGGAAGCGATCAGCCCGAGGCACAGGACGCCGTTGATGAGGTCGCAGGCGATCATGAGCCGGCGCCGGTCGAAGCGGTCGACGAGCGCGCCGAGCACCGACCCGAACAGCAGCGACGGGATGATCTTCGCGATCATGATGCCGGCGACGGCCATCGACGATTCCGGGGCCAGGACGCCGACGAGCGGGATCAGCAGGCCGACGATGAGCCAGTCGCCCACGCCCGAGATGGTCTGGCCGATCCACAGGTTGCGGAAGCTGCGGTCGCTGAACAGCCGGCGATAGGCCTTGCGGTTCGCGAGCACCTCGTCCGCGGCCTCGGCGATGGGGCTGTAGTCCTCGGTCGTCATGCGATCTCCCGATGAGCGGACCGCATCGCGCAGCACCCGAGGTTCACGGCGACGGGCAGAGCGGCGATGTGGCAGGGGGCGGTCACGACGTGCACGGCCAGGGCCGTGGTGCGCCCGCCGAGACCGGCGGGGCCGATCCCGGTGGCGTTGATCTCCGCAAGCAGCGCGGACTCGAGCCCGGCGGCCTGCGCGGACGAGGCCGGCGAACCGATCTCGCGCAGCAGCGTCTTCTTCGCCAGAGCGGCGACGGTGTCGAACGTCCCGCCGACCGCCACGCCCACCACGAGCGGCGGGCACGCGCCGGTCGCCTTGGCGACGACCGTCTCGAGGACGAAGCGGCGCACGCCCTCGGCGCCCGCCGACGGCGGCAGCATCGCGAGCGCGCTCGCGTTGTCGCTCCCGCCGCCCTTGAGCATGACGTCGACCTCGGCGCCCGTGCCCGGGCGCAGCGACACGGAGACGATCGCGGGGGTGTTGTCCCCGGTGTTGGTGCGGTCGAAGAGCGCGTCGCGCACCATCGACATGCGCAGGCCGGCCTCGCGGTACGCGACGGCCACGGCCTCGTCGGCCACGGCCTGCAGGTCGCCCGGCAGCTCCTGGTCGACGCCGAGGGTCAGGCGGATCCACGCGCTCCCCGTATCCTGGCACACCGGGACGCGGTCGGCGGCGGCGATCTCAGCGTTCTCCAGCAGCTGCGCCAGGACGGTGCGCCCGCGCTCGGACGGCTCCGAGTCGAGGGCGGCGCGCAGCGCGGCGACGGCGTCGGGGCGCAGGGTGACGGCGGCCTCGCCGACGGCGGAGGAGATGGCCTCGACCAGCGCGGCGCGGGTGACCATCAGGCGCCTGCCGACTCCAGGGCGGCGATCTGCTCGGCGACCTGCGCGGCCGAGGCCTGCACGGCGGCCAGCTCGGCCGGCTCCAGGGGCAGCTCGGGAACGGCGAGCACGCCGGCGCGGCCGAGCACCGCCGGGACGGTCATGTGGATGCCGGTCACGCCGTACTGGCCGTCGAGGCGGACGCACGAGGGCAGCACCACGGACGCGTCGGCGAGGATGGCCTCGACCATCGCCGCGACCGACACCCCCGGCGCGTAGAAGGCGCTCCCGGTCTTCAGCAGCGAGACGACCTCGGCGCCGCCGAACACCGTCCGGCGCACGACCTCGTCGACCTCCTCGGCCGGCAGCAGCTCGGTCAGCGGACGGCCCGCGACGGTGGACAGGCGGGGCAGCGGGACCATCGCGTCGCCGTGCGCGCCCACGACCAGCGCCTCCACCTCACCGATCGCCGCGCCGGTCGCCTCCGCGATGAAGTAGGCGAAGCGGGCCGAGTCGAGCACGCCGCCCATGCCCATCACGCGCGAGGACGGTAGGCCGGAGCGCTTCCAGGCCAGGTCGGTCATCACGTCGAGCGGGTTGGTCACGCAGATGAGGATCGCCTCGGGCGACGCGGCGATGGCGCGCGTCACGACGTCCCCGACGATCCTCGAGTTGACGGCCAAAAGCTCGTCGCGCGTCATGCCCGGCTTGCGCGGGATGCCGGCGGTGACGACCACGATGTCGGAACCCGCGGTGTCGGCGTAGTCGT
>PKWR01000101.1:0-3519 GCA_003133285.1 Coriobacteriia bacterium | reverse complement strand
TCGCGCGGGTGCGCGCACGGGTGCGCGAACGGGGGGATTGTAGCATTCGGGCCGGGCGACCTCGGCCGCGCGGGGTCGCGTCACGCGCCCCTAGAAGAGCGTGACGTCCGTCTCGGCAGCGCGCCGCGCGGCGTGGGTCGACAGGCGCTGGAGCAGGATCGGAGCGGGCTCGGGAAGCGAGCGGGGGCGCTCGGGGAACCCGGCGGGTGCAGGCACGGTCGCCTCGAGCAGGTCGTCCGCGTGGCCACCCTCCGACACGATCTCGCCGAGGAAGGCGATGCCGCTGACGCCGTAGGACGCCATCCCGCGGGCGCGTCCGTTGATCGCGGAGACGACCACGAGCGGCGCCAGGTGCAGGCTCGCGTCGAGCGCGAGCTCGAGCGCGGCCTCGGCCTGCAGCGGGTCCTCGGCGTCGAACAGCCATACCAGCGCGTCGCAGCGAAGGCCTTGGATCTCCTCGAAGTGCGCCGGGTCGATGCAGTCATCACTCCACAGCATCACCGTGCGTCCGAGTCCCGTCAGATGCGGCTCGATCGGGCCCGTGCCCGGGTAGCGGAGCGGAGGGGCGACGACGGACATGCCCGGGGCGCGCTCGGCCACGGTGCGCAGGAAGGCGTCGAGCAGGCCGCTCTGGGTCAGCCCGGGAACGCGCGGGAACACGATGACCTGCACGCCGTCTTCCGACGCCCGCTCGGAGGCGGCGAGCATCGCCGCGAGGTCCATGCGCTCGTGGGTCCGCAGCCGGTGTTGTACGACGCCGATCCTCAACCGAACCCCTCATGTCGGCCCGCGGATCCCCACCCGCGAGCGGGCCTACTCCGGCGAGCTCGTGCTCTTCCTCGGCGCCTTGGGCTTCGCGGGCGCCTTGGCCTTGGCCTTGGCTCCGTACCTCGACCTCGACTTCGACGCCGACAACGACGTGCCCGCCGCCACCTTCTCGGGACACTCGGGATCGATGCAGATCGTCCACGGTCCCCTGCGGGTGGTGATCGTGATCTTCGGCGCTCCGCACGCGTCGCACTTCAGATCAGGCACTACGATATCCCCCGACTGCGGCAAGGGATAGGCCACCGGGTGCTCTTTCGGGTCCCAGTGCTCGCAGCGCACGTAGCGCTTGCCGAACTGCGAGTACACGACGTTGAGCTGGCCGCCGCACTTCGGACAGGCGCCGATCACGAGCTCGGGGCCCTGCTTGGTCGGACAGACCGGGCTCAGGCACATGATCGCGGGCTTCTTCTTGAACTGCATGACCTTGATGCGCGGCGCGCCGCACACCTCGCACGGGCCCTCGACCGCCTCGAACTTCGACAGCTTCGGCAGCGGGTAGGTCTGGCTGCAGTCGGGATAGCCGGAACAGCCGACGAACGAGCTCTTGTTCTTGGGCGAGAACTTGATCATCAGGTCGTTGCCGCACACCGGGCAGATGCCGACCTTCGCGTCCTCGTCGATGGCGGTCATCAGCTCGTCGGACACCGCGTCCACCTGCTCGAGCAGCACGCCGATGACGCCCCCGAGGAGGTTCCTCGAGTGCTCGACGACGCGCTCGCGCGTGTCGCTGCCGTCAGCGATGGCGTCCATCTCGGCGTCCAGCTCGCTGGTCATGTCCGGCGTCGTGATGCGCACAGCGTGCGCGCTGAGCGCGCTGATCACGCTGATGCCCTTGTTGGTGGGCTCGATCGGCTCGCCTTTGACGTACTTGCGGTCCGCCAGCGTCTGGATGATGTCGTGCCGGGTCGCCTTCGTGCCGAGGCCGAGGCGCTCCATCTCCTGGATGAGCTTGCCCGAACTGTAGCGCGCCGGCGGCTGCGTCTGCTTGGCCTCCATGGTCGCGCCCAGGAATGCGATCACGTCGCCCTTGGCCATCGCGGGCAGGTGCTCGTCCTTCTTCAGGCCGTAGCCGTAGACGGCGCGGAAGCCGGAGATGGCCACGACGTCGCCCTTGGCGACGAAGCGCTCGCCAGCCACGTCGATGTCGACACGCGTCGCATCCACGAACGACGGGCCCGACAGCGTCGCCATGAACCGGCGCGCCACGAGGTTGTAGATCTTCCACGCCTGGCCGTCGAGCTTGTCGGGATCGCCGGCGCCCGTGGGATGGATCGGCGGGTGGTCGGTCGTCTCCTTCGGGCCGCGCGTGGCGACGAGCTTGCCGCCCAGGATGCGCTTCGCGTGCTCGTGGTAGGCGGGCACCTCGGCGAGCGTGTTGAGGATGGCCTTGAGGTCCAAGCTCGGCGGGTAGACGGTGTTGTCCACGCGCGGATATGAGATGTAGCCGCTCATGTAGAGGGACTCGGCCACCTGCATCGTGCGCGCGGGGGTCAGCCCTTCGTTCGCGGCGACGGCCATCAGCGAGGTGGTGTTGAACGGCACCGGCGGGTCGACCTTGCGGCGCGTGTTCTTGGTCTCGACGACGGTGCCGGTCGTCGCCTTGGCCACCGCGTCCATGGCCGCCTGCGCGGCGGCCTCGGTCTTGAAGCGGTCGGCCCCGTGCGTCGCGGTGACGGGCGTGCCGTCCGCCTCGAAGGCGCCCTTGACCGTCCAGTAGTCCTCGGGCACGAACGCCGTCCGCTCGGCCTCGCGGTCGACGATGAGCTTGAGCGTCGGGGTCTGCACGCGCCCGGCGGACAGCACGTCGCCGAACGGCTTCTTGTTCTTCTTCTGCAGCGCGAGCGTCATGTACCGCGTCAGCGCGGCGCCCCACGCCAGGTCGATGTCCTGTCGCGACTCGCCGGCCTGCGCCAGCTCCTCGGAGATGGTGCCCGGCTCGGCGAAGGCGCGCTGGATCTCGTCCTTGGTGATGGCCGAGAAGCGCACGCGCGAGACCGGGACCGTCTTGTTCACGGAGCGGACGATGTCGCGCGCGTCGGCGCCGATGAGCTCGCCCTCGCGATCGAAGTCGGTCGCGATGATGACGTCGTCGGCCTTCTTGGCCAGCGCCTTGAGCGACTGGATGATGCCCCTCTCGGCGGGCAGCTTGATGATCGGCGCCTGGACCAGCGTCGGCAGCGCCTTGAGGTCCCACTTCTTGAGGGTGACCATGACCTTCGGGTCATCGATCGACGGAGTCTCTTCGGGGAAGTCCACACCCAGGATGTGGCCCTTGAGCCCGATCGAGACCCACTCCTCACCGTCACGCCCCTTGAAGGTGTAGATGGGGGTGGTGTAGGACTTCTCGCTCTTATGAGCGCCCACCGCGAGGATCTCGGCGATGCGTTTGGCCGCTATGTTCTTCTCTGAGACGACGAGCCGCAAAGGGGCCGTCCTTTCTGTATGCGACGGGGCCCGCAGGCCCCGAAGCCGATGTCAGCTAGAGTCCGATGTCCGCGGCCCTGGCCTGCATGGCCGCCAATGATAGCGCCAGGAACTCTTCTCTCGTCAAACCGAGATCCGTACAGGTGTCCATCTGCTCGCGGCTCGCGCCCCGGGCGAACGCCTTCTCTTTCCATCTCTTGAGAAGGCTGCGAACCTCCACAGCGGCGAGGTCGCGGTCGGGCCTCACGAGCGCCGCGGCGACGATGA
>PKWR01000195.1:993-10159 GCA_003133285.1 Coriobacteriia bacterium | reverse complement strand
GCAGGCCGTGGTCGACGAACACGCAGGTCAGCTGGTCGCCGACGGCGCGGTGCACCAGGGCGGCGACCACGGAGCTGTCGACGCCGCCGGACAGCCCGCAGATGACCTTGGCGTCGCCCACCTTGGCGCGGATCTCGGCGACCGCCTCGTCGATGATGTTGACCATCGTCCAGGTCGGCGCGAGCCCTGCGACGTCGTAGAGGAAGTGCTTGAGCATGTCCAGCCCGGAGGGCGTGTGCGCCACCTCGGGATGGAACTGGGTCGCGTAGAGCCGGCGCGCGGGGTCTGCCATCGCCGCTACGGGCGTGGTGGGCGTCGTCGCGAGCACGGCAAAGCCGGCCGGTGCGGTGCCGACGCTGTCGCGGTGGCTCATCCACACCTGCTGCTCGNNGCGAACCCGTACTCGCCGACGTCCGTCTTGGGGACGGCGCCGCCCAGGTCGATCGCCATGAGCTGCATGCCGTAGCACAGCCCCAGGATCGGGATGCCGAGCTCGTAGATGCCCGTGTCCATCTTGGGCGCGCCTTCGGCGTAGACCGAGGCGGGCCCGCCCGACAGGACCAGGGCCGCGGGTGCGCGGCGTGCGACCTCGGCGGCGGTGATGTCGCACGGGACGATCTCCGAGAACACGCGGCACTCGCGCACGCGACGGGCTATGAGCTGGGCGTACTGAGCCCCGAAGTCGACGACCAGGACGGTGGGGATGCTCTCCGGCACCCTAACGGCCCATCCCGACGCCCTGCGTGTTCTGCAGCACCTTGCCCTCGGTCTGCAGCGACGGGGCGACCATGACCTCGGCCTTCTGGAAGGCCTTCAGGTTCTCGTATCCGCAGGTCGCCATCGACGTGCGAAGGCCGCCGCAGAGGTTGAGGGTGCCGTCGTTCTCGTGGGCAGGGCCGAGCAGGATCTCGGAGAGGGTGCCCTTCACGCCGCTGCGCACGCGCGTGCCGCGCGGGAGCTCGGGGTGGAAGGTCGCCATGCCCCAGTGGTAGCCGCGGCCGGGAGCCTCGGAGGCGCTGGAGAGCGGCGAGCCGATCATGATCGAGTCGGCACCGACAGCGATGGCCTTGGCCAGGTCGCCGCCGGTGCGCATGCCGCCGTCGGCGATGACATGGCAGTACACGCCGGTCTCGTCGAGGTGGCGCATGCGGGCGGCCGCAGCGTCAGCGATGGCGGTCGCCTGCGGGACGCCGATGCCGAGCACGCGGCGCGAGGTGCAGGCATGGCCGGGGCCGACGCCGATGAGCACGCCGACGGCGCCGGTGCGCATGAGGTGCAGCGCGCCCGAGTAGGAGCAGCAGCCGCCGACGATGACCGGGATGTCCAGGTCGCGGATGAAGGCGCTGAGGTCGAGGGGCTCGTCGTAGCTGGAGACGTGCTCGGCTGAGACGACGGTGCCCTGGATGACGAGGATGTCGAGACCGCCCGCGAGCGCGGCCTCGATGTAGCGCGTCGCGTTCTGGGGCGTGAGCGAGGCCGCGGCGAGCACGCCGCCGTCCTTGATCTCGCGGACGCGGCGCGTGATGAGCTCGGGCTTGACCGGCTCCTTGTACATCTCCTGCATCTTGGCCGTCGCCTCGTCCTTGCCGAAGGAGGCGATCAGGTCGAGCTGCGTGTCGGCGTCCTCATAGCGCGTCTGGATGCCCTCGAGGTTGAGGACCGCCAGACCGCCGAGCTTGCCCAGCGTCACGGCGAAGGCGGGGTCGACCACGCCGTCCATCGCGGAGGCCAGGATCGGGAGCGGGAAGGAGTAGGTCTCGCCGCGGAAGCAGAACTCCCAGCCGATGTTCACGTCGCGCGGATCGCGGGTGCGGCGCGACGGCACGATGGCGATGTCGTCGAATCCGTAGGCCCGGCGTGCTGTCTTCCCTCGTCCGATCTCGACTTCCATGAAGGGCGCCTCCTCTATGTGCTGCTGCCTGCTTGTCTACGTGTCAGCCGCGATGCCGTGCCGCATATACACCGAGACCAGGTGCATCCTCGCTCCGCGTGGCTTCCGCGTGCGGGCTTGAGCGCCTGGTCTTCAATCGTGCTGCGATGTACTGATGCAAAGGCCGAAGTCCGCTCCGGGCATCGGGGGTGCGTACAGGGTAGCGCGCAGCGGCGGGAGGGTCAACGCGGAACGGGGCCCGAATGGCCGCTAGACGTTGAAACGGAAGTGCATGACGTCGCCGTCCTTGACGACGTACTCCTTGCCCTCGATGCGCAGCTTCCCCGCCGCGCGGGCGGCCGCCTCGGTACCCAGGGCGTCGTAGTCGCAGTACGCGATCACTTCGGCCTTGATGAACCCACGCTCGAAGTCGGTGTGGATGACGCCGGCCGCCTCGGGGGCCTTGGCGCCGATCCGGACGGTCCACGCGCGCACCTCGAGCGGGCCGGCGGTGAAGTAGCTCTGCAGTCCGAGCAGGCGGTAGGCCTCGCGGATGAGCGTGTCCAGACCGGGCTCGTTCATGCCGAGCTCGGCCATGTACTCCTGGGCCTCTTCGGGATCGAGCTCGGCGAGGTCGGCCTCGACCTTCGCGCAGATGCGGATGGGCGTCACGCCGTCGATCGGAGCGAGTTCGGCGCCGACGGCGTCCTCGTCGACGTTCGCGACGTAGAGCATCGGCTTCATGGTCAGCAGGTGCAGGTCGCGCAGCAGTTCGCGCTCCTGGGGGGTCATCTCCATCCGGGCGGCGCGGTGGCCGCCCTCCATCCACGTCTCGACGCGGCGAGCCAGGTCGAGCTTCGGGGCGAGGTCCTTGTCGCGCTTCGCTTCCTTCTCGAGCCGCGGGATCGCCTTCTCCATCGTGCCCAGGTCGGCGAGGATCAGCTCCGTGCGGATCGTCTCGACGTCGCCTGCAGGGTCGACGCGTCCGTCGACATGGATCACGTCCGGGTCGGTGAAGTAGCGCACGACCTCGCAGATGGCGTCGGTGTCGCGGATGTTCGCGAGGAACTTGTTGCCGAGCCCCTCGCCCTCGTTGGCGCCCGCGACCAGGCCGGCGATGTCGACGAATTCGACGGCGGCGGGGACGATGCGGTCGGGCGTCACGAGCTCGGCGAGCCGGGCAAGGCGCGCGTCGGGAACGGCCACGACGCCCACGTTCGGCTCGATGGTCGTGAAGGGGTAGTTGGCGGCGAAGCCCGTCTTGCGGGTCAGCGCGGTGAACAGCGTGGACTTGCCGACGTTCGGCAGGCCGACGATGCCGATGGACAGCGACACGGGTCTTCTTCGCTCCTTGTTCGTCCGTTGGCGGGACGCCCGGCCTTGGCGCGGCCCCGCGGCAGGATAGCAGGCGATCGGGTCCTCGTACATGCCGGACGGCGTCGCGCGGTCGATGACACCGCGTCAAGTCTATCCGACCCGCGACGTGCCCGTGCGGCGACACAGCAGGGGCCCCGGAGTCGCCTCCGGGGCCCCTGCGTCACGACGTGACTGCGCTTGGGAGCGCCTAGTACATCCCGCCGCCCATGCCGGCCATGGCCGCAGCAGCGCCGCCGTCTTCCTTGGCCGGGATGTCCGAGACGGTGGTCTCGGTGATCAGGATCAGGGCCGCGATCGACGCCGCGTTCTGCAGCGCGGTACGGGTGACCTTGACCGGGTCGATGACGCCCATCTTGATGAGGTCGCCGTACTCGCCGGTGGCGGAGTTCAGGCCCTCGCCCTTCTTCAAGCCCTTGATCTTCTCAGCCACGACGGAGCCCTCGAAGCCGGCATTGGCCGCGATGGTCTTCAGCGGCTCGTCGAGCGCCTTGCGGATGATGGCGACGCCGATCATCTCGTCGTCGGCGAGCTTGAGCTTGTCCAGGGCCGGTGCGGCGTTGATGAGCGCCACGCCGCCGCCGGGGACGATCCCCTCTTCGACGGCCGCGCGGGTCGCCTGAAGGGCGTCCTCGATGCGGTGCTTCTTCTCCTTGAGCTCGACCTCGGTGGCCGCGCCGACCTTGATGACGGCCACGCCGCCGGAGAGCTTCGCCAGACGCTCCTGCAGCTTCTCCTTGTCGAAGTCGGAATCGGAGAGCTCGATCTCGGTCTTCAGCTGACCGATGCGGGCCTTGATGTCGACCTCGCTGCCGCCGCCGTCGATGATCGTCGTGTTCTCCTTGGTGATCTTGACCGTCTTGGCGCGACCGAGCATCTCGAGCGTCACGCCGTCGAGCTTCGTGCCGAGCTCCTCGGAGATGACCTGGCCGCCAGTGACGATGGCGATGTCCTCGAGCATCCGCTTACGGCGGTCGCCGAAGCCCGGCGCCTTGACGGCGACGGAGGTGAAGGTGCCGCGGAGCTTGTTGACCACCAGGGTGGAGAGCGCTTCGCCGTCGACGTCCTCGGCGACGATGAGCAGCTGCTTGCCTGCCTGCATGACCTTCTCGAGGACCGGGAGCAGGTCCTGGATCGAGGAGATCTTCTGGTTGGCGATGAGGATCAACGGCTCGCTCATGACCGCTTCCATGCGGTCCGGGTCCGTGATCATGTACATCGAGATATAGCCCTTGTCGAACTGCATGCCCTCGACCGTCTCGATGTCGATGCCGAAGGTCTGCGACTCCTCGACGGTGATGACGCCGTCCTTGCCGACGACCTTCATGGCCTCGGCGATCTTGTCGCCGATGACCTGGTCGGCCGCGGAGATGGCACCGACGTTGGCGATCTCGGACTGGTCCTCGATGGCGCGGGAGTCCTTCTTGATCTGGGCCACGACGGCGTCGACGGCCTTCTCGATGCCGCGCTTGATCGCGAGCGGGTTGGCCCCGGCCGCGACGTTGCGCAGGCCCTCACGGACGATGACCTGGGCGAGCAGGGTGGCGGTAGTGGTGCCGTCGCCCGCGACGTCGTTGGTCTTGGTCGCGACTTCCTTGACGAGCTGGGCGCCCATGTTCTCGATGGGGTCCTCGAGCTCGATCTCACGCGCGATGGTGACGCCGTCGTTGGTGATCGTCGGCGCGCCGAACTTCTTCTCGAGCACGACGTAGCGGCCCTTGGGGCCGAGCGTGACCTTGACGGCGTTCGCGAGCTTGTTCACGCCCGCCTCGAGGCCGCGTCGTGCCTCCTCGTCGAACCTGATGTCCTTTGCCATGGAGCGATGTCCCTCCTTGTGTTCTTCGGATCGGTTGCGCGCCGCATGCGCGGAGCGTGACTGACGCTTGTGGTCGGACTAGCTGACGACCGCGTAGATGTCGTCGGCGCGCAGGATCAGGTAGTCCTCGCCGTCGACCTTGACCTCGGTCCCGCCGTACTTGCCGTAGATCACCATGTCGCCGACCTTGACGTCGACAGGGACGCGAGTGCCGTCCTCCCGGTACTTGCCTTCGCCCACGGCGATGACGGAGCCCTTCTGGGGCTTCTCCTTCGCGGTGTCGGGGATGAACAGCCCGGACTTGGTCTGCTCCTCCGCCTCGGATGCCTTGACGACGACGCGGTCGCCCAGCGGCTTGAGATTCATGCTCTACCCTCCATCGTTGTTGCCCGGTCTTCTCTCGGGTGGTCACGCGCGAGCAGCCCTCTCGGGCTGCCGCGGAACGTGGTCCACACGACTTGATACCCTTGCGTGCTGACTGCTAGCACTCGGAGGGTCCGAGTGCCAACCGCCCCCGGTGATGATACCGACCCCCTCGCGGGCGTGCAAGAGGACCGGCGCGGGATGTGAGCGCGGAGCACTCAGATAGCGGGCTGCCGCGCGTGTTCGCGCCCGCGTGCGCGGCCACGCGCGCCCGAGGCGTGTCCATAAGGGGTATCCATTCGGTGGAACAATGCGTGGAAGGCCCGCGGAGTCAGGAGCCCCCTATGTCGGACATGTCGCCGGTCGAGACAGGGATCGAGCACCTCGGCGAAGAGGTGCGCATCATCGCCCCGCCGGAGTCGTTCTCCCGCCGCGCGGTGATCCCCTCCCTCGAGAGCTACCGGGAACTCTACGACCGGTCGATCGAGGACCCCGACGGGTTCTGGGGCGACATGGCGCGTGAGCACCTGGACTGGATGACCCCGTTCACGTCGGTGCGCTCCGGCGGGTTCGCCGACCTCGACTACCGGTGGTTCGAGGGCGGAGAGCTCAATGTGTCGGCGAACTGCCTGGACCGGCACCTCGGAACGTGGCGCCGCAACAAGGCCGCTCTCATCTGGGAGGGCGACGACGGCCGGACCCGCACGTTCACCTACCAGCAGCTGCACTACGAGGTCAGCCGGTTCGGCAACGTGCTGAAGAAGAAGGGCGTGGAGAAGGGCGACCGCGTCGCGATCTACCTGCCGATGCTGCCCGAGCTCGTGATCGCGATGCTGGCCTGCGCCCGCATCGGCGCGATCCACTCGGTCGTGTTCGGCGGCTTCAGCGCGACCGCCCTGCGGGAGCGCATCCAGGACTGCTCGGCGAAGCTGCTCATCACGGCCGACGAAGGCGTGCGGGGCGGCCGCAAGGTGGCCCTCAAGGCCGCGGCCGACGAAGCGCTCTTCGAGTGCCCGAGCGTCGAAGCGTGCATCGTCGTCAAGCGAGGCAGCGGCGACGTCGATATGGAGCCGAACCGCGACACGTGGTGGCACCAGGAGATCGCGGTACCTGAGGTCCGCAAGCCGTGCCCGCCGGTTCCGATGGGCGCCGAGGACCCGCTGTTCATCCTCTACACGTCCGGCTCGACCGGGAAGCCGAAGGGCGTCCTGCACACCACCGCCGGCTATCTGCTGTTCACGACGGTCTCGTTCAAGACCGTGTTCGACCACCGCGACGAGGACGTCTACTGGTGCACCGCCGACATCGGGTGGGTGACCGGCCACAGCTACATCGTGTACGGCCCGTTGGCGTCGGGAGCGACGTCGCTCATGTTCGAAGGCATCCCCACCTATCCGGATCCCGGACGCTTCTGGGCCGTGATCGAGAAGCACAGCGTGAACACCTTCTACACGGCCCCGACCGCCATCCGCGCCCTCCAGCGCCACGGGGAGGGATGGCCTGCGCGCTACGACCTCAACTCGCTGCGGCTGCTCGGGACGGTGGGCGAGCCGATCAACCCCGAGACCTGGATGTGGTACCACGACGTCATCGGCAAGGGCGAGCGACCGATCGTCGACACGTACTGGCAGACCGAGACCGGTGGCTTCCTCATCACCCCCTTCCCGGGCGCGACGCCCCTCAAGCCGGGGTCCGCGGCGGTCCCCTTCTTCGGCGTCGTCCCGGAGGTCGTGCGCGACGACGGCTCGCGGGCCGACCCGGGCGAGGGCGGCTCCCTCGTCATCAAGCAGCCGTGGCCGGGGATCCTGCGCGGGACGTGGGGCGACAAGGACAAGGCCCGCCTGCGCGAGACCTACTTCGCGCGCTTCCCGGGCGTCTACTTCACCGGGGACGGCGCGCGGGTCGACGAGGACGGCTACTTCTGGCTGCTCGGCCGCATCGACGACGTCATCAAGGTCTCCGGACACCGTCTGGGCACGGCGGAGATCGAGAGCGCGCTCGTGTCGCACGACGCGGTGAGCGAGGCCGCGGTCGTGGGCTTCCCGCACCCGGTGAAGGGCGAGGGCGTCTACGCCTACGTGGTGCTGCGCGACGGGTATGTGGCCAGCGAGGACCTGGCGAAGATCCTTTCCGGCCACGTGCGCAAGACCATCGGCCCCATCGCGAAGCCCGACCACATCCAGTTCGCGCGCGACCTGCCCAAGACGCGTTCCGGCAAGATCATGCGCCGCATCCTGCGCAAGCTGGCCGCTGGAGAGACGGACCTGTCCGAGCTCGGGGACCTGTCGACGCTGAGCGACCCGAAGGTCGTGAAGGACCTGCTCGGCGCCCGGCTGGAGCCCGGCGAGTAGCTAGCCCAGACGCAGGTCGGGGACGGCCTCGGCGCTGAGACCCAGCGTCTCTCCGCGCCACAGGTGGAGATGCGCCGCAGCACCGATCATCGCGGCGTTGTCGGTGCACAGGTCCAGCGGCGGGACGCTGACGCGCACGCCGCGACGCTGCATAGCCGCCGTCAGCGCCGCGCGGAGCGCCGGGTTGGCCGCAACACCGCCGCCGATCAGGAAGGTCTCCACGCCGCTCTCCTCGACGGCGCGGGTCGCCTTGGCCACCTGCACGTCGATCACCGCCGCCTGGAACGAGGCCGCGATGTCGGCGGGCCTCAGCTCGCGGCCGGCCGCCCGCTCCTTCGCGATGTAGGTCACGACGGCCGTCTTCAGCCCCGAGAGCGAGAAGTCGAGGTCGTCGCTGCGCAGCATCGGGCGCGGGAACGGGATCGCGGCGGGGTCGCCCTGAGCCGCGAGTCGCGTGATGGCAGGCCCTCCCGGGTAGCCCAGCCCGAGGGCCTTGGCGACCTTGTCGAACGCCTCCCCCGTCGCGTCGTCGATCGTCGAGCCGAGCGTGTGGTACTCGCCCCATTCCGGCACGTGGACGAGGGATGTGTGCCCCCCCGAGACCAGCAGCGCCACGAGCGGCGGCGCGATGTCGGGCTCTGCCAGCACGCTCGCGAACAGGTGGCCTTCGAGGTGGTTCACGCCGACGAGCGGCAGTCCCGTCGCGAGCGCCAACCCCTTGGCGTACGACACGCCGACGACGAGCGCGCCGACGAGCCCGGGACCGTAGGTGACCGCGATGGCGGTCAGGTCGTCCAGGGTGACTCCCGCCTGCGCGAGCGCCTCGTCGACCACACCGACGATCGCCTCGGTGTGCTTTCGCGAGGCGATCTCGGGGACGACGCCGCCGAAGCGGCTGTGGAAGTCGATCTGGCTGGCCACGACGCTCGAGAGGATGGTGCGCCCCCCGCGGAGCACGGCCGCGGCCGTCTCGTCGCAGGACGATTCGATCGCCAGGATCAGGTCGTCGCGACCCTCGTCGGCCGGCGGGCCCTCGTACCTCGCCGGGCGGAACTCAGCCAGCGCCACTTCGGCGGAGGCGGCGAGCGACGCCGCCACGGCGGTCATCTCCGGGCCTTCGAGCGGACCGCTCCACATCACGAGCGCGTCCTCCCCTGTGTCGCTGTAGTAGCCGTGCCGGCGGCCGTCTTCCTTGAAGCCGGCCGCCTCGTAGAGCGCCAGCGCCGCGTCGTTGCTCGGGCGCACTTCGAGCGTCAGGCGCTCGATCCCCCGGCGGCGCGCCTCGGCGATCAGAGTGGAGAGCAGCGCCGCGCCGAGGCGCGAGCGGCGCGCGTCGGCGCGCACCGCGAGGTTCATGAGGTGCCCCTCGTGCTCGACCTCCATGAGGCCCGC
>PKWR01000195.1:0-952 GCA_003133285.1 Coriobacteriia bacterium | reverse complement strand
GCGGATGCGCGCGGTCATGGCCGCACCTCCCCCGCCGGACCCGCCACGCCGCTGTCGGGGTTCGTGACGGGCGCACCGGAGCGCACCCGCTCGTTGACCTCGGCGTCGGACAGCCGCGTGTAGACGGGCAGGAGCGACGCGGCCTCCCCGTCGCCGGACAGGCCGTCGGCGCGCGAGCGCCAACCCGCGACCAGGAGCGCCTGACCCGTCGGCGCCCACATGGCCTCGTGCGCGAGAGAGAGCGCGTCGCCGAGCACCGACTCGAACACTCCGGCGTACTTGGCCAGGCCGTTCCCGGCGACCACGATCGGCTCGCCGTACGTGCGCCACTGCTCCGCGACGTCCGCCGGAGGCGCGACCGCGTGCGGTGTGAGGCGTCGTACCTCGCCGTCCGCGCACCGGAACAGCGCCGGATAGACCTCCTTGCGCATCGCGTCGCCGACGACCCCCAGCAGCCCTTCACGCCCGGCGAAGCGTTGCGCGATCGCGTCCAGGGTGCCGACACCGTACAGCGGCACATCCAGGCCCTGTGCGATGCCCTTCGCGGTCGACACCCCGATGCGCACGCCCGTGAACGAGCCCGGCCCGCGGCCCACGATGACGGCGCCGACGTCGTGGACCTCGAGGTCCACCGACTCCAGGAGCCGCTGGATGGACGGCACGAGATGCGTGAGTGATGCGCGCGGGACGTCCAGGTTGACCTCGCCGATGAGGTGGACGCCCTCGGGGGTGAACGATCCGAGCCCGACGGCGAGCTCCTCGGTCGACGTGTCCAGCGCGAGGTAGAGCGTCACGGCGTCACCGCCCCGCCGCTCGCGGTCCAGACCCGGATCCAATCGCTTGCGAGCCGCCGCGAGCGGGGGCCGGTGCCGGTCACGCGCAGCGCCCGTGTCGTCTCGTCGACCACGTCCATCTCCACGTCCAGACGGTCGGCGGGCAGCTCGGCGGGGAA
>PKWR01000020.1:21181-25048 GCA_003133285.1 Coriobacteriia bacterium | reverse complement strand
ATCGCGCGCGAGCGCGGGACCGTAGGGCTACTCCCCGCTCCAGACCTCGTGGATGATGCGGCCGCGCCCTTCCTGCTTGCCGTTGAACATGAGCCCGTCGGCGGCACGCACCATGAAGTCGACGCTCGCGGGTGCGACGGTGAACGTCACGGCGCCGATGGTGCTGCCCACGGTCCACTCGCCGTCGACGGCCTCGTTGATGGCCTCGCTGATCACCGCGAGCACCTTGGGGGCCATGGTCGCGTCCGTATCGTCCAACAGCACCCCGAACTCGTCGCCGCCGAGCNNCCGGGCAGCAGCACGGCGAACTCGTCGCCGCCGAGCCGCGCCACGAGGTCGGTCGAGCGCAGGCGCCCTGCCACCGGATGCGCGAACGCGTGAAGCAGCCGATCACCCTCGGCATGGCCGAGACGGCCGTTGACCTCCTTGAAGTGATCGAGGTCGATGTAGGCGACCGTCACCGGCCTTCCGGTGCGCCGCAGGTAGCTGAGCGCCAGATGGGCCCGGTCCGCGAAGCTGCGACCGTTCGCGACACCCGTCAGCGAGTCCGTGTGCGCCAGCACCCGCTCCCGCTCGCTGGCGGCCTTGGTCCGCGCAACGAGCTCGAGCGCGATCCAGAAGAAGCCAAGGCGCATCGTCGCGTCCCACACGACGATGCGCAGGGTGATCTGGTGCGTCGTGTCGACATGGTCGAGGTAGCCCCAGATGATCGCGCTCGAGACCGCGAACAGGATCCCCGCGCGCCGCGAGATGAACCACGCCGCCAGGACGATCGGGCCCATGTAGAAGATCGAGAAGCTGAGGTCCGCGCCGGTGGCGTGGTCGAGGACCGCGACCAGCACGACGAGCGCCAGGCACTCGAGCCACAGCACCCATTCGGGCTGCTCGGAGGACAGACCCCCGACGGGCCGGCACCCGGTCAGGGGGCGCGACGTCAGACCGAACCCGTCGCGCTCTCGCCTTCGGGAGACTCGGAGAGCGTCTCCGCGGCGTCCTCGCCGACAGCTTGCTCGACGCGCGCGATGTCGGAGTCCTCGAGGCCGGCGTAGCGCGCCGCCTCGTCGCCCGACTCTGCGATGAGCGGCTTCTGCTTCCGCCACAGCTCGCGCTCGTCGGGCGCCCCGAGTGGTGTCTCGCCCTCGTCCTTGTCGGACCCGGTGTGGCCGACCCCGCCGAAGCCGGAGCGGCGACGGTCGCGGCTGAGAATCATCTGGTCCGCGGGTTGCGCGATCTCGACACCGTAGTCGTAGGGGAGGTCGTCCTGCGTACCCGGCACGCCCTCGTCGGCGATCACGTCCTCGACCACGTCGTCGGGAGCGATCGTGTCGTCCTCGTGCCTGACCTCGTGCCCGGTGTTGACGGGGATGAGGACCCCGCCCTCACGGATGTACTCCTCGTCGCCGAAGGGCCGATCGCCGTGTGTGCGAACCATCGGATCCTCCTTCCGCACGTCGTGCGATACGTAGCCTGTATCCCCGTTCTCGGCGGACGCCCACCGCCGGGTGCATCCGCGTCAGCGGGCGAGCGCTCTCTTCCCGCCCTCGTCGAGCCCGAGGTCCGTCCGCAGACGCGGCAGCGACTCCTCCATCGCTGCGACCCCCGCGTCGTAGGCATCGGCGATGTGGACGAAGTCCCACGGGCGCATCGACCCGACCGCCGGCGTGACCATGAGGTCGGGTGCCGCTCCGCCACGCCGACTCCCGCGCTGCACGATGTCCCATGACAGGAGCAGCACCTCCCGCCAGTCGGGAGGCTCGGGGCTGACGCTGGGCGGCGGCATGATATCCACCCCGAGCACGTAGTCGGCCCCCAGGTCGCGGGCCGCCTGCACCGGGACATTCACGAGGAGCTGCCCGTCGACCAGCAGCTGGTCGCCGCGGCGGACCGGCTCGAACAGCCCGGGTATCGCCGCACTGGCAAGAACGGCCTCCCGCAGCGGGCCGGAGGTGATGGTCACCTCGGTGCCGGAGAGCAGGTCGCAGGCGAGGGCGGCGAACGGCAACTCCAGCTCCTCGAAGTCGTGTGTCGTGGTGACCTTCTCGACCAGCGCCCTGAGGGAGGCTGACTCGAACATGCTCAGCTTGGAGCGCCATGCCGGCACGGCGAACTGGAACCAGGTGGCCCTGCGGACCGCCTCGAACATCTCCGCGGCCGTCACGCCCGACGCGATGCCGGCGCCGGCGATCGCGCCCGCGCTCACGCCCGCGACCACGTCCGGCCTGATCCCTTCGCGCTCGAGCACCGCGAGCACCCCCAGGTGCGCGACCCCGCGTATCGCACCTCCCCCGAGCGCGAGCCCGAAGCGCAGCGGCTCGGGTTTGGGCATCGGCGTCCGGACCCGTTTGAACAGCCAGTCGAGATTCACGGCCGACCTCCCCCCTTCAGGCGCGCCCCGACCCCGCGGCGCGTCACTCGGCCGGCTGCTGGATCCCGATCAGGTTGCCTTCGCTGTCCTCGACCCAGGCGACCCAGCCGACCATCTCGCCCATGAACTCCTTGGGCTTGATCACCGTACCGCCCGCCTCGGGGACGCGGGCGAGCATCGCGTCGATGTCGCCGTTCGATCCGAGGAACACCCTCGCGCCGTCGTGGCTCGGCGTGCCCCCGAGATAGAGGTCGGCGCTCACCTTGCGCCCCTCGTCGGGATTGCCGATCACGGCGACGGTATCGTTGGTCCCCGGCATCATCTTGACGAGCTTCCCGGTCACGTGTCCGTAGAACTCCATGGCCCGTTCCATGTCGATGACGGGGATGTCCGCCCACACCACGATGTCGCTCATGATGACGCCTCCTAGAAACGCATGGTCTCTGCCCAGTGTACCTACCCGCTGGGACACCCCGAGCGGCGCTCCGGGCGCGGCGCCGGGTACACTCCGAGCATGACATCGCAGCAGGTCAGCATAGTCCAGGCCTCGACTCCGCAGCAGCTCAACGACGCGCGGACGCTCCTCGGCGAGTACGCCTCGTCGCTCGGGTGGGACCTCACGTCAGGCTGGATCGCTGAGGAGCTCGCCGCGCTCCCCGGGCACTACGCGCCCCCCGCCGGCTCCCTCATGGTCGCGTACGTCGGGGGTGACCCCGCGGGCGTGCTCGGCCTGCAGTCCGTGCCACAGAACGCCCGCTTCGAACACATGGACGTGACGCGATCGGGCGAGCTCAAGCGCCTCTTCGTGCGGCCCGACCACCGGCGCTCCGGCGTCGGGCGGGAGCTCATGCTGCGAGCGGAGGACGAGGCACGGGAGCGCGGCTACAACGCCCTGCTGCTCACCACCAACGCCGAGATGATGTCGCTCGCGCAGCCCCTGTACGATTCGCTCGGCTACGTCGAGACGACGCCCTACCGCAGCGACATGGTCTGGCCGGACATCCGGTGGATGCGCAAGGACCTCGCGCCGGCCGCCTAGTCCCGCTCGCCTAGCGCTCCGCAATGCGCGCGGCCGCATCGAGAGCATCGTAGTGCATGGGGTAGTGGTCGAAGGCGTCGACCCCGATCGCCTGCCAGGGCGCGCGCCCCTCGAGCCATGCGGGATCGAGCGCGGCGGTGGCGCCGACTCGCCCGCCCAGCTCCTCGTCGGACAGCTGCCCGACCTCGTGCAGAAGCGCGGCGAACACGTCGCGGGCCCTGCGTAGTGCGGCTTCCGGCTTCAGCGCCGCGGCTTCCCGCCACGTGCGCTCGTTGAACGCCTCCCAGCCCTCGCGGTCCCGGTCGAAGGCGGTGGTCGAGCCGTGCCTCGCGGAGATCAGGCGCTGCACGATGAGGTCGTCGTACGCGGTCACGTGGGCGACGATGTCTTTCGCGGAGTGGGTCGAACCCGGCGGCACCGCACCCAGCGACTCGGGCCTCACCGCCGCCAGCTTCTCGTCGAA
>PKWR01000020.1:0-21157 GCA_003133285.1 Coriobacteriia bacterium | reverse complement strand
CGGGTATCATCCCTGCGCCATGGGCGCACACAACACCATCTACTCGCACACCTCGCCGTACCACGACATCCACGTCGAGGACCTCGGCTACCTGCGCGTGCTGCGGTTCGAGCGCAACCGCCAGTCGTCGATGTACCTCGACGCTCCGTTCGACACCGACTTCGAGTACCCGGCGTATCTGCACACCTCGCTCGCGCTGAAGCCGGACGCGACGAGGACGCTCGTGATCGGCCTCGGCGGCGGCAGCGTGGTGAAGCGCATGTGGCGCGACTACCCGGAGATGCGGCTCGACGTCGTCGAGCTCGATCCGGAGATCGTCGAGGTCGCGCACCGCTTCTTCGAGCTCCCGCGGGACCCGCGGATCCGCGTCTTCGTCGACGACGGCCGCGCCTTCCTCGAGACGACGATGGAGACCTACGACATCGTCATCGTGGACGCCTTCGACGAGGACCGCGTGCCGCGGCCGCTGACGACGGAGGAGTTCCTGCGCACGGCGCGCGACCACCTCGCCCCCGACGGGGTCGTCGCCTACAACTTCATCGGCTCGCCGAAGGGCGACCGGAGCAAGCCGTTCCGCAGCCTGTACCGGACGCTGGCGAACGTGTGGCGTCACGTGTGGGTCTTCACGATGGACGAGGGCGTCGCCGCGGAGGGCTCCAACCTCATCCTGCTCGGGTCCGACGCCGACGTCTCGGACGATGTCCTGCGGTCGCGCTTGGCGGACCGCGTCGGCGGCAAGGTGACCGTCCCCGCCTTCCACCGGTTCGGCGAGGACCTCTTCACCGGCGAGATCCGCACCGGCGACGTCCCGATCATCACCGACCCGCCGCGCGCGAAGCCCCGGCGAACGCGCTAGAACTCCAGCTTCTCCAGGCGATCGAAGAGCACGTTCACGCGCTCGAGGAACTTCCACGGGTCGAAGCACTCGTCGAGCACCTCGCTCGTCAGCAGCGCCATCGCCTCCGGGTCGGCCTCGAGCATCTCGCGGTAGGAAGCGCCCGCGCGCGCCTGCTGCAGGTCGTCCCACACCTTCATCGCGTTGCGCTGCACGACCGTGTACGCGTCCTCGCGCGACATGCCCCCATCCACGAGCGCGAGCAGCACCCGCGACGAGTAGATGAGCCCGCGTGTCTTGTTGAGGTTGGCGAGCATATTGGCCGGGTAGACGACCAGCCCGTCGAGGATCCACTCGAGCTTGGACAGGATGTAGTCGAGGGCTGTGAAGCTGTCGGCGAGCACGACACGCTCGGCCGACGAGTGCGAGATGTCCCGCTCGTGCCACAACGCCACGTTGTCGAAGCCAACCTGGGCGTTCGCCTTGATGACACGGGCGAGCCCGCACACGCGCTCGGCCGTGATCGGATTGCGCTTGTGAGGCATCGCCGAGGAGCCCTTCTGGCCCTTGGCGAACGGCTCCTCGGCCTCGAGCGTGTCGGACTTCTGCAACGCACGGACCTCGGTGGCGATCGACTCGGCCGTGGCCGCGACGACCGCGAGCACCGCGAGCACGTGCGCGTGCCGGTCGCGCGCGATGACCTGGGTGGAGAGCGGGTCGGGCGTCAGTCCCAGCTTCCCGCAGACGTAGGTCTCCACGAACGGGTCGATGTTGGAGTAGGAACCGACGGCTCCCGAGATGGCGCCCCACGCCGCGGAGAACTTGCGGGTGGCGATGAGCCGCTGCTCGGCGCGCTTGAGCGCCCACGCCCATGCGCCGAACTTCATGCCGAAGGTCATCGGCTCGGCATGGATGCCGTGGGTGCGGCCGACGCACAGCGTGTCCTTGAACTCGAGCGCGCGGCGCTGGCAGATGCGGCCGAGACGGCGAACATCCTCCAACACGATGTCCATCGCCTGCGTCATCTGGTAGCACAGCGCGGTGTCGCCAAGGTCGGAGGAGGTCATGCCGTAGTGGACCCACTTCGACGGCTCGCCGATGTGCTCCGACATGTTGGTGAGGAAGGCGAGGACGTCGTGGTTGAGCGTCGCCTCGAGCTCATCGATGCGCCCCACCTCGAACGCGGCGCGCTCGCGGATCAGCACAGCATCCTCGGCTGGGATCACGCCGAGCTGCGCCTGCGCCTCGCAGGCGAGCACCTCGATCTCCTTCCAGATCTCGAACTTGTTCTGGGGAGACCAGATGGCGCCCATCTCCGGGCGGGTGTATCGATCGATCATGGGAAGCCCCCTACGCGGCGCGGGAAGGTCACGGGGGCATTATCGCAGGTTCTGCGGCGCCCGGTCCCAGGCGGCGCGAGTACACTTCAGCCATGACCACCGCAGCCGACACGACCGTCATCTCGACCCGCGCGCTCACCAAGCGCTACCGCGATGTGCTGGCCGTCGACGGGTTGGGGCTCGACGTCCGACGCGGCGAGGTCTACGGCTTCCTCGGCCGCAACGGCGCCGGCAAGACGACCACCATCCGCATGCTGCTCGGCCTCATCCGGCCCACCTCCGGCGAGGTGAGCGTGCTGGGGCAGCGCATCGGCCCGGGCGAGACGGGTGTGTTCGGCCGCGTGGGGTTCCTCGTGGAGAGCGCGTCGGCCTACCCCAACCTCACCGTGCGCGAGAACCTCGAGATCCAGCGACGGCTCACGGGAGCGCCGGCCTCGGCGGTCGCCGGCGTGATCGAGCAGCTCCGCCTGAGCGAGTACGCGGACCGCCGCGCGGGGCGGCTCTCGCTGGGCAACAAGCAGCGCCTCTCGCTCGCCCGCGCGATCCTTCACAAGCCCGACGTGCTCGTGCTCGACGAGCCCGCGAACGCTCTCGATCCGGCGGGCATCGTCGAGATCCGCGACCTGCTGCGCACGCTCGCCGACGAGCGGGGCGTCACCGTCTTCATGTCCAGTCACATCCTCGCCGAGGTCGCGCACCTGGCCGACCGCATCGGCATCATCAACGACGGCCGATTGCTCGAGGAGCTCGACCGCGAGGAGCTGCAGGCGAAGGCACGGGCCTACGTGGAGGTGCGCGTCCCAGGCGACCCCGCGCGCGCCGAGGTGCTCCTGCGCGACGCGGGCTTCGCGCACATGGAGCGCGACCCCGACGAGCCTGGCACGCTGCGAATCCCGGAGTCGGCGGACCGAGTCGCCGAGATCGCCCGCGTGCTGGTCGGCGCCGGGCTCGAACTCACCGGCCTTACCCAGTCGCACGAGGACCTCGAGACGTACTTCCTGCGCCTGACGGGGGGCGTGCGATGACCTTCGCACGCGTGCTTTCGACCGAGTTCCTGAAGCTGCGCCGTTCTAAGGTGACGTGGGGCTCCCTCGCCGGGCTCTCCATGGGACCGCTCGGCATCGCCCTCTTCATGTGGATCGTCCGAGAGCCCGGTCGGGCCGCCCAGCTCGGCCTCCTCGGCACGAAGGCCGACCTTTCCGGCATCTCGGCAACGTGGCCGTCGTTCCTCTCGATGATGACGCTGATCGTCGGGGTCGGCGGACTGCTGCTGCTGGCATTCATCGTCGCGTACGTGTTCGGGCGCGAGTACGCCGAGGGCACGGCGAAGAACATGCTCGCGCTCCCGGTCGGCCGGGAGTGGTTCGTGGTCGCCAAGCTCGTGGTCGCCGCCGTGTGGTGGCTGATCCTCGTCGTGGCCGTGCTCGTCGAGGCACTCGTCATCGGGCTGGCGCTCGGGCTGCCGGGCTTCTCCGCCGGTCTGGCCGCGTCCGCCGTTGGCAACGCGCTGCTGGCGGCCGGGATCGCCTATCTGCTGGTGCCGGTCGTCGCGTGGATCACCATCCTCGGCCGCGGCTACATGCCGCCGCTCGCGTTCGCGATCGCGACGCTGGGGCTTGGCGACCTGTTCACCCACACCGGCTGGGCGCCCTGGTTCCCGTATTCGATCGTCCCACTGCTCATCGGCATGGTGGGGAAGCCGGTGGCTTCGCTGCCGCTGGGCAGCCTGGTCGTTCTGGCGCTCACCTTCGCGGCGGGCGTCACCGCCGCGATCCTGCAGGTCCGCCACGCGGACAACACGCAGTAGCCACCCGCCGACGGGTACGAAGACGGCAGGCGACCACCGCAGGAGGAACCCCCGTGGACATCCGAAAGACCTACGTCATCGACGCCCCGGCCGGCAGGGTGTGGGCGGCGCTGACCGACCCCGACGTGATCGAGCGCTGGGGCGGCGGCCCCGCGGACATGGCGGCGGAGCCCGACTTCGCGTTCTCCCTGTGGGGAGGCAGCATCTTCGGGACCGTCGTCGAGGTGGACCCGGGCCGCTCGATGGTGCAGGAGTGGTACGGCGGCAACTGGGACGATCCGTCGATCGCCCGCTTCACGCTCTCCGCCGACCCCGGCGGCGGCACGCTCCTCGAACTCGAGAACACCGGCGTGCCCGACGAGGACGCGGCCGACATCGACGCCGGCTGGGACGTCTACTACCTGGGTCCGATCAAGGCGCTGCTGGAGGCCTAGGCGAACGGGGTCCGAGGACCGGTTCCCGTGCCGTGATACCCTATGGGGTATATCCCTTTCCGTCCAAGAAGTACCCCATGTATCTGGACCGCTACCTGCGCCTCATCGCCGGCGCGTTCGTGCTGCTCTCCGTCGCGCTCGGCTTCTTCGTGAACCCGCTCTGGTTGCTGTTCACCGCCTTCGTCGGAGTGAACCTGGTCGTCGGCGGCGCGTTCGGCTGGTGCCCGATGATCTCGATCCTGCGCAAGGCCGGCGTCCCCGAGTCGGCGAAGAGCGGCTGCGGCTGCTCCTAGCGGCCGCCCGGGAACCTAGTCTTCGAAGCCCTCGGCCCGGTCCGAGGCCTCGAGCGCGTGCGCCAGCGACTGTGCCTCGATGTAGACGCGGCTGATCTCCGGCTGGTCGGCCTTGAGCGTCGCTTCGACGCGCTCTATCGCCTCCCACACATCGGCGTGGCCGAGGCCGTCACGGAACGCGACGTCCAGGTTGACGAGCAGGTCGTGCGGCCCCAGGTACATCGTGCGGATGTCGCCGACGTGCGCCACGCCGCCGTCGGCCGCCACGAGAGCGTGCATCCGCTCGAGCACGACGAGCTCGACTCCCTCTCCGACAAGCAGGCCCTTGGACTTGCCGGCCAGCAGCCAGGCAACGCTCATCAGCAGCGCGCCGATGATGATGGAGGCCGCGCCGTCGAAGTAGGGACTGCCGGTGACCTGCCCGAGGAACACCCCGAGGAACGCGACGGCGAGGCCGGCGATCGCGGCCGAGTCCTCGAAGACGACCGTGAACAGGCTCGGGTCCTTGGAGACCCGGATGAACTCGACCACGCCGCGCGAGCCACGCGCAGCGGTGAACTCACGCATCGCCACGAGGAACGAGCTGCCCTCGACCAGCACCGCGATCGCCAGGACGATGTAGTTCGGCCACGGGTTCTCGACGGCCACCGGGTGGATCAAGTGCGTCACGCCCTCATAGACCGACATGCCGCCGCCGATGCCGAAGATCGAGATGGCAACGATGAGCGTGTAGAAGTAGAGCTCCTTGCCGTGCCCGAAGGGATGCTCGTCGTCAGCCGGTGCGTTGCTGCGGCGCATCCCCAGGAGGACCAGCCCCCCGTTGCCGGTGTCCACCAGCGAATGGATGCCCTCCGCGATCATCGCGGAGCTGCCGGTCAGGCCCGCCGCGACGAACTTGATGACCGCGATGAGCACGTTGCCGACTATCGCGGCGACGACCGCGACCTTGGATTCGCCCTTGGCTGACATGCCGCTCCCAATCGTGAGGTTGTGGTCCCGGCCGCCCCCGGCGACCGGTCGAAGCATACGGCAGCGGGGCGCGGCGGCCCTGAAGGCTACAGGCGGCGCGGGCGCATGCCCAGGCGGCCCGCCAGATGGTCCAGTGTCGGCTCCCCGGTCTTCGCCAGGCAGTGCAGCGCGATCGACGCGCACGCGAGCGCGTCCGAAGCGGCCTCATGGTGCGACAGGTCGATGCCGCAGAAGCGGCAGACGCTCGAGAGCCGATGGTTCTCGAGGTCCGGCCACACCTTGCGGGACATCGTCACGGTGCAGTGGTAGCCGGCGATGCGCGGCGACTCCAGCTCGTAGCGCGCGAGCGAAGCGCGCAGGACGCCCATGTCGAAGGCCGCGTTGTGCGCGAGCACGACGGCCCCGCTCAGGTACGGCTCGATCTCAGGCCACAGCTCGTCGAACTCGGGTTCCTGCGCCACGAGGTCGGCGTGGATCCCGTGGATGCGCGTGTTGATCGTCTCGAAGTAGTTGCCGGGCGGCTGGACGAGCCAGTCCCGCCTCTCGACGATGCGGTCGCCCTCGATCACCGCGAGGCCGAGCGCGCACGCGCTGGCGCGCTCGCGCGAAGCGGTCTCGAAGTCGATGGCTGTCCAGCGCTGGATCACGGGATGCTCTCGCAGAGTGGGTGTGCCGCCGGAGCATACCAGCACGCGGACCCGAGGCGACCCCTTGCCCCGGGGGATGTATCCGCTTCCCGCGGGTAGATATCGAGCACGGCATGACCTCTGACCGGCTCAGGGAATGGAGGAGGACGGCATGGCGACGTTCAATCTGCGCAACGAACTGATCTTCCGCGCGCCCGATCGGGTGGGGCTGCTGACCGACATCGCCGACCGGCTCCTCGGACACGGCGTGAACGTGCTGGCCTTGCGCGGCTACGAAGCGAACGGGATGGCTACCGTGATCGTCTACGCCGACGACAGTCGTCTCGCCTACAAGGCCCTCCAAGAACTCGACGGCGAGACGGGAGCCGCCCCCGCGATCATCGCCAGGGTCCCCAACCGCCCCGGAGAGCTGGCCGCGATCACCCGCGCGCTGTCCAACGCGAACATCGACATCGCGCAGGTGTACGCCACGACCTTCCCCGAGTGCGACGAGGCCGTGATCGTCCTGCACACCGCGAACGACATCCGCGCGATCGACGTGCTCGAGAAGCTATAGCGCAGAGGGCGCTACAGACCCGCTGCTCCTCGCCGTCGGATAGCCGGGCGCCCTTCCCGCGCATACGATCCACCGTCGCCTTCCATGCGGCCGCGTCGTGCTGCGCCGCCCTGATGCGGTCGAGCGGATGACACCGCGTGCAGCGGGTGCTGACGATGCCCGCAGCAGCCGACGAGCCCGTCGCCGTCGAGCACCCCGCGAGGACGACCAGCGAGAGCACGAGCATCACGCCTGCGTGGATCCGGCGCATGGGTCCTCCTGACGGGTGGGGCGGTCGCTCGGACCGTACCCGCGCACCGCTGGCGCGACGCGGGGCCACACGGCTGCACTGGGTACAGTCGCACTGAGAGAGGGCGCCATCATGGGAACCGACGCGAAGGTGATCTCGACCGTACCCCCGGCGACGCTCGGCTGGCTTCTCGAGCCCGAGGACCCCGCGGTCGCGGTGCTGACCCGGCGCACGCTGCTGGGCGAGCCCGACTCGCCCGAGACGACCGGGCTCTGGGCACGCCGCAACGACTACGAACCGGTCAAGCGCATCCTCGACGCGATGCGCGAGGACGGTTCGTGGGACACTCCCGGCCGCGACTACCAGAAGTACGGCGGCTCGCTGTGGCAGATCGTCTTCCTGGGCGAGCTCTACGCGAGCGGCGACTGCCACCGTGTGCAGCGCGGGGCCGCCTACGCGTTCTCGCGCCAGCTTCCCGACGGCTCGTGGAGTGCCGGCAACATGCAGCCCGCCGGCTGCATCCCCTGCCTGACCGCGAACGTCGGGCGTGGCCTTGCACGCCTCGGCTTCGAGCGGGACGAGCGCGTGGCGGCGGGGCTGCGCTACTGCGTCGAGCTGTACCGATCGATCGGCGTCGTCGACTGCCGAGACGGGCGCGACTACCAGCTCAACGGCTACTGCCACATGCTCACGCCGAAGCTGCTGCTGTACCTCGCCGAGGTGCCGCACGAACTGTGGCCCGAGGGCGCCCAAGAGCTTCGCGACGAGTGTGTGGCGAAGCTGCGCGACAAGGAGGTCTTCCGCTGCCTGCCCGCGGAGTCGCGCGAGTTCAACGACGCGATCTGGTCGATGCCATCGAACGAGCGCCATGGCTTCCGCGATCGTTTCCTGTCCGAGCACCCGCAGCTCCACTACAAGGACAAGTCCGGGTGGTTGCACTTCGGCTTCCCGCTCTCCTACAACTCGGACGCCCTCGAGGCGCTGCTCGCGCTGGCCGCGGTCGGCGAGACGCGGCGGCCCGAGTACGAAGCGGCCATCGGTGTGATCATGGAGGCGGCGGACCCGCAGATGCGCTGGACGATGCGCAACTCCCTGAACGGCAAGATGATCGCCGACATCGAGACGAAGGGCGCCCCGTCGAAGTGGCTGACGCTTCGCGCGCTGCAGGCGCTCTCGCACTTCGGCGTCTGACGCTGCAGACCAACGCATGCCCCCTGACAAGCGAAGGCCGGACCCCCGGCAGGGTCCGACCTTCTTCCGTATCTCGACGACGCAGAGGCGACTGCCCGGCCCTGCCCCGAGGGGGCGGCTTACGCCGTGACGACTGAGCGAAGCTGCTCGAGCCGCTGCTGCATCGCGTCGCGAATGGGCGACATGACCATCCAGGGGTTGAGCCCCTGGGCGAGCGCCGCATCGATCGCGCCGGCAAGCTCCGTGTCGCCGAACTGCGCGATGAGCCATGCCTTGAGCACGGTCGGGTCGACGTAGCCGATGTGCGCATGGCTACCGTGGATCTTCATCTGCTCGCCGCTTCCCAGGTGCAGGAAGTCAGCGGCGGCCTGGAAGGTGAAGAGCTCCTCAGGCATGTTCCCGACGATCGGGCTGATCTTGTGCCCGGTGATGCGCTCGTCCCAGCCCAGCTCGCGGGTCATGGACTCGGCCATCGCCTGCGACGGCAGTGTCAGTTCGATAGACATGTACGTCACCTTTCCTATGCGCCGAGTTTGCCGGCGGCCTTGAGCTCCGCGGCGACGTTGTCGAGACCGAGCTTGCTCAGGGTCTCCTGCGTGGGCCAGCCGGACTTGGTGTCCCAGCCTTCGAATGCGAAGTAGCGCGTCTTCCAGTCTTCGAACTTCGCGCGGTCGAGCTGGCGGCCCAGGCACGGGTCGTAGCTCCAGACGCCGTCCTTGAAGATCGGGAGCATGTACGGGACGTCGGTCTTCAGGTCGTAGACGTAACCGGCGAAGACCTCCTGGTCGCGGTGGCGGCCCTGAAGGGCCCAGATCGCGCGGTCCAGGTTCCAGATCTTGCGACCCATCTCCATGCCGTCCTCGAACGTGATGTGCTTGCCGCTGACGGCGTTGTAGAACTTCGGCTCCGCCTCAGGCGTGTAGCCCTCGCCGTTCTTCGAGCTCGGGTTGATGAAGTTCGAGTACGCCCAGTCGCAGAAGCCCAGCGACTGCTTGTAGAAGCGGGTGTAGTGGCGATGCCAGGCGATCATCTTGATCTTGGCGTCGGAGTAGATGCCCTCTTCGCTGTAGTTGATCATCATCGGGTCGTTGTAGGGGACGAGCTTCTCTCCGAAGATCTTCGAGAGCCTCTCGGCCGAGTATGCCGGCTCTTCGCCGATGCAGTAGGCCGCGAGAGGTTGCCAGAAGACCGCCCAGTTGATGTCGTGCTCGTTGATGTCGCGCTCGCCGATGAGAGACCCATAGCCCCACTCGACCTCAAGGCGCGGATCGTAGTGCTGCGAGTAGCCCCAGTTCGGGAAGCGCGCGATGCCGGTGTCGAGGTCGCCGAGGCGTCCCCACTTCTCCATGGCGCGAACCGTGCCTTCAGCGAGGTCCTTGCCGATGTCGGTCCGGTAGGCGATCGCCTCGAGCAGCCCCTTGCGGGTGGAGTACGACATGAAGTCCGCGATGTCGATGTCGGTGTGGATCTTCTTGCCCTTGCCGAGGATGCCCATCTTGTTCAGCGCGACGAGGTAGCCCATGAGGCCGACGAACTCGAACGCGTTGACGCCGAGCTTCTGGAACAGGTCGGTCGCCTTGAGCAGCTCGTCGCCGGTCGCGACGGTGTTGAACGAGGAGAACAGGCCGTCGACGCACTGCGACTCGTTGCCCTGACCACTCTGGGTCTTGATGCGGCAGTTCTGATGGCAGCCGAGGCAGCCCTGCGGACGGGACGGCTCGAGCACCGGCGTGGTCAGCTCGGGACCGAAGCCCGGCTGGCGGGTGAACAGCGGAACCGCGCCCTGCCCGAACTCGGACACTGCCGGGCCGGAGGCGCCGCCGAGGGGCGTGACGACCGCCGGATCATCGACGTTGTACTGGTAGTTGCGGGTGATCCATAGACGGGCGTCCGCGAGCGCCTTCGGGTCCGCCAGCTCCACGCTGCCGGTGCCGAGCACGCTGATCGCCTTGAGGTTCTTCGAGCCCCAGACGCCGCCGAACCCGCCCTGGCCGGCTCCGTTGCCCGCATCGTGGATGAGGGAAGCGATCCTGCTCAGGTTCTCGCCGGCCGGTCCGATGGTGAGCACGGCCGGGCGCTGCGTCGTACGACCGCCGTCACGGTTCGAGGTGGTCGAGTGCCACGTGTCCATCTGCTCGCCGATGACCTGGGCCCAGATGTCCTTCTGCGTCTCGTACGTGTCCTTGCCCCACAGGCTCNNCCGAAGTTGGAGCGGGTGAACCACTCCTTCGGCCAGCTCTGGGCACCGATGCCCTGGACCTCGGTACGGCCCGAGCACGCCGGAACGGCGGTGCCGGACAGCGGCGAGCTCATGATGGTCACGACGTTGGCCGGATCGAAGGCCTTGATCGTCTTGTCTTTGACCAGGTCGAAGAAGATCGCGGACCCGATACCGTGTCCACCGCCCCAGCTCTCGTACTTGGCGGTCTCGATGGTCGAGGTCGTTCGTGCAGTCAGATCGATTCTGAGTATCTTTCCAACAAAGCCATTTGCCATTTTCGGTTTACCTCCCACGTATGCTGCGAAGTCGAGTTATGAAACCCGCGATGAAGCGGGGCCGATGCGACGTGCGGACGATCGGTCCAGCGGGTTACGGCTTCGTGAAGTAGCCCGTCTTGCCGGCAGGATGTGACTGCTCGCCGCCCTTGACCATCGGCAGGCTGTTGTCGCCGATGACGGTTCCGGCGTCGTCGATCGGGAATCCGAGCTTGGCCCAGCCCTTCTCAGTGCGCATGTTCAGCTGGTAGCCACTGTCACCGGTCTGCGACGGGATCGTATGCGTGAGCTCGACGGCCTTGTTCGGGCAGACCTCGACGCACGCCTGCTTGCCGTCGAAGCCGCCCTGCTCACTCCAGAACGGGGTGTTCTGGCACAGGTCGCACTTCTGGGCGTGCTTGGCCTCGTTGTTCCACTGCACCCTTGAAGGAGTGAAGGGGCAGGCGTTGATGCAGCGCTCGCAGCCGATGCACTTGCTCGCATCGACCGTGCGGATGTTGCCGTTCTCGGTGTCGACGTGCATGGCACCGGTCGGGCAGGCCTGCACGCACGCCGGGGACGGGCACTGGCGGCACTGGTACTGCATCAGGTCGTTCGGGAACCCGGCGAACGAGTCGTTGATGACCTGGATGCGGGAGAGGTTCAGGTTCTCCTTGCCTTCGTGCACGAGCGAGCACATGAGCTCGCACGAGTAGCAGCCGGAGCACTTCTTCGTGTCGACCACGATGTAGCCCTTGGAAGGGGCCACCGCCAACGCGCGGTCCGGCCGCAGGAGAGTCCCGCCGACCGTGCCGGCGAAGATTGCGCCGATGCCCAGTCCACCCAAACCGGTGATGAACTGGCGGCGCGAGAAGTCTGTCTTGACCATGTCGCTCATGTCAGGCGCCCTTCACTGCGGAGACAGGGGTCTCCGGATCGGTCTTGCGGATATCTGCCAGCCAGCCGGCGTGCTCGGCCTTCGCATGCTCCAAGGTCACATGACCCGTGAACATCGAGCGCAGCACCGGCCACGACATCGGGAGCACGGCGGCGAAGAAGATGTGCGCCAGGAAGAAGGCGAGCATGAGGATCGTCGAGACGTCGTGCGTGACCGTGGCCGTGCGGACGATCGCACCCGGGATATCCCAGGCGTGTGCAGCGACCTTCACGAAGCCGGTCACGACGACGAGTCCGGTCGCCACGACGGCCAGGATGAAGGCCATGCGCTCGGATTCGAAGTACTTCTCCTCCGGCGGCATCGTGTACTTCTTGAACCCGAGCAACAGCCCGTAGTGCCGGACCGTGTACGGGATCGCGTTCTTGGTCGGGAGGTGCTCCTTGAAGCGCCTCGTGGCGAGCATCGTGTTCGCCGCCCAGTAGAACGTTCCGAACAGGAAGAAGATGACCGCCGCGAAGTGCAGGTTCATGACGAGCGCGGTCGTCTTGAATCCGACGATCAGGCGCGGGACGAACAGGAACCCGAGCGATATCCCGGTCACCAGCAACGCTGCCGTGCCGAGCCCGTGCGTCCAATGCTCGAGGATGGCCGCGCCGTCGTGGCGAAGCACCTTGTCACCCTCGACCCGCGGATCGACACGTCGTGTCATCGAAGCCGCGAAGACCCCGACGAATGGGGCGAGAACGATCGCCCATCCACCGGAGTTGAACAGGAGCTCCGCACCATCTGCCGACGCCGCCTTGATGGCGAACGCGAGCGCGATGGCGACCACGAGCACCAGCACTCCGACAATCAAACCCCGTCTCTTCACATGCCGCTCCTCACTGAGAGTCTTCTCGAAGCTGATCGGCCGGCGTCCCGGCCGTGGCTACCGGATGGATAGACACCGCGGAGCCGTGTCTTGGACACGGGAGTCTCCGGGTGTGGAGTCGGGTTCGGTGGAGGAAGGAGGGACAGCACGCGGCCGGCGCGACGGGAGTCGCACGAAATCGAGGCCGGGGCAGCGACGGACAGCCGCTTGCACATGGACCCCACAGATGCCGGTCTGCTGGTCACTTGATCCCTTTGTGAACCACGTCGCTTGGCGAAGTCGATGACGTTCGATTGCCAGCGAGGCGGTTGTTGTCAGATAGCGCTTCGCCGCTCTGGAGGAGCCGGCGTGTACCCCACCCTACTCTCGCTCGAACTACTAGTCCAGCGATTTCTGGTTGTCTATGGGACTTCATATCTTCGTGTCGTGCGTGATGCGAGCGCGCTAGTGCCAATTCGTGCGGGATTCCAGTTCAGACGCACAATACTAATCGATATACTACCGTGAAAACATGAGGACTTCTCGAACTTCCTTGGCCTTCCACGATACCCCAGGTCGTATATTGAAACCTCCTATTGCCATGCTCGGTATTCATTGAGTCCCCATTGGGGCAGATGCCGACGCATGCGCGCATCGGATGAGGGTAGGAACGAGCCGTGATACTGTTCTCGCGAACCGCCGCACACTGACGCCACTCAGGAGAACGAGCCATGGCCGACGAGATCGATCCGAAGACCGCCGCCCTCCTCATCGAGGCACTCGACTCGGGCCGCCTCGACTACCTCTTCCAGACGGCCCACATCGACTACTCGGAGCGGGACGGGCTCTTGGGCACGAGCGTCGCGCTCGGTCTGCCACGTGACGCGGTCGCGCATATGGTCTCCGCTGTGCGCGCCGTTCAGGGACTCACCATCCAGGCGGGCGCGTGGGGCGACTACTCGAGCTGGATCATGCTCTCGGCCGAGCTCGTCGGACTGCTGCACGAGATCGATATCCGGTCCAAGTTCGACTTCAAGGCAGCGGTCGGGCTGCCGGATGATGAGGTCCGCTTCCTCACGAACCAGATCCTGGTCGAGGAGGTCCTCTCGCTCGGCCTGACCTTCGGAGAGCTGTCGCCGACCAACGACGTGGAGCTGTCCCAGGCCCACACCGCGGCGCGGCGCATGCTCACCGAGGGCACCGAGCCGGCGACCGAGTACGAGCGCTGGGTGCTCCGCTTCTTCGAGCTCATGCAGCGGCTCCCCGAGCTGGCGGGGCCGCCGCTCACGGTCAACCGCTTGCTCGAACTCCACGCCATCCTGACCCAGGGACTCGCCGAAGACGGCGGCATCCTGCGGGGCACCGACGCGATCGATCACCCGGGGGTCGGCCTGTCCGCCGACGGCGCGGGCGTGCCGGCCAAGCGCATCGCCAGCGAGATGAGCGCGATCGCCGCCTACGGCACCGCGTCGCAACGTCCCTACGTGCACCCGCTCGTGAAGGTGATCGTGTACTTCTACTGGATCAGACGCATCCAGCCGTTCTCCGTGGCGAACGGCCTGTTCGCGCGGCTCGTGATCCACATCTACGAATACCAGCAGGGCTACCGGTCGATGCCCTTCACGCCGCTGACGCGCACCGCTGCGCCGGAGTGGGCCGTCCCGCCTCCCCTGGAGGCGGAAGGCGGACGCTTCGACGCGACGACCTTCGTCATCAAGCGGCTCCGCCTCTTCCTCAACGCCTACACCGTGGGCAAGCTGGAGATGCAGACAGCGGTCCAGCGCTACGAGATGCTGACCATGCGGTTCACTTCGCTCGGCATCAACCACCGGCAGGCGCGGATCCTGGACGAGGCGCTCGGCGTCCCGACGACGGTCTTCACCATCCGGCGCCACGCCCGCTCCCGAGGCCTGGCGTACGAGACGGCCCGCCAGGACTTCCTCGGACTCGTCAAGCTGGGGTACCTGGAGCAGCAACGACGTGGACGCCTGTTCGAGTTCCGGCTGTCGCGCGACGCGCACAAGCGCCTGCCGCGATGACCGGACGAGCCGGAGACCGGGCCTCGACCCGGCCGATCCGAGAGGAGCCTTGGAGATGACCGCTCTCAAACGGCCCGTGCATCCGATGACGACCGAGGTCGAGCAGGCGCTCGAGGCGAGCGACCTGCGCGCGGCATACGACGCGCGGCCCGCGTACCAGCGCAACGACTACCTCGGCTGGATCGATCAGGCGAAGCGCGAGGACACCCACCGCAGGCGGATCGGGCAGATGCTGGACGAGCTGGAGGACGGCGATGCCTACATGGGCGTGCCGTGGGGGCCGGGCGAGAGTTCGCCTGAGTGAGCACTCCACGGCCGGAGCCTCTGCTGCTCGAGGTGCCCGACCGGCCAGCCCTGCGGGCCTGGCTCGAAGCGAACCACGCGACGTCCCCGGCGGTGCGGATCGCGATCGGCAAGAAGGGCAACGCGGTCACGGCGCTCACCTACGAGGACGCGGTCGAGGAGGCGCTGTGCTTCGGCTGGATCGACAGCACGAGCCGCAGGCTCGACGCCGACCGGCACACCGTGCTCTTCTCCAGGCGCAAACCTCACGGCACCTGGTCGCGTTCCAACAAGGAGCGTGTGGAGCGGCTCGTCGCTCAGGGGTTGATGAGACCGGCCGGGCTCGCGGCCATCGACGCCGCCAAGGCTGACGGCTCCTGGATCAGCCTCGACGACGTCGAGGCGCTCATCGTGCCGGACGATCTCGCGGCGGCGCTGTCCCGCGCCCCCGCTGCCGCTGCGGCCTGGGACTCCGCGCCCGCCTCGCAGCGCAAGATCGCGCTCGGCCGGATCGCGAGCGCCAAGCGGCAGGAGACGCGCGCGAAGCGCATCTCCGAGGTCGTCCGCGCGGCCGCCGAGGGACGCACGCTCTGGACCTGAAAGCGGGTCACGCGTTCTCCCGCGCCTTCCACAGGTCGCACACCCACTCGCCGCAGATCGGCGCGCGGTACGGCCGCGGCAGGAGGCACCCGGTGTCCGGGTCGCAGAACTGGCACTTCATGACGTCGACGTGCTCGGGGAGCGACGCGCGGTAGGCCTCGCCCTCGGCGTCCTGCCGGTGGCTCAGACGCGGGTCGTGAAGCGGCGGCACTCCGGCCACGCCCGCGACCATCGCTCCGTCCGCGTCGAACGCCAGCGCGCCGCTGCCGACCAGCCGCCCGGTCCACAGGTCGACGTAGTCGGGCAGCCATCCGTCACCGTTGTAGGCGCCGTCCTCGTCGAGCGCGAGGTAGATCGCACAGCACAGGCCGCCGCAGTCGCCGCACAGCTCGCGTTCGTCGCGGTCGTTCGGGTGGGTCATGTCAGCCCCAGCTTGGGAGCGGTCTCCGCAGCCCACGCGCCGATGGCCGCGAAGTCGCGGAAGTCGCCTTCCGGCGCCTTCATCATCCTCAGGATCGCCCGCTCGATGAAGGAGAACTTCTTCGGCTGGTTCCAGCCGGCGAACAGCCCGATCCCGACGGGTTCCACGCCGGACTTCTTGATCACCTGGTCGGTGTAGGCGCGGACCTCGTCCCGCTTCGAGGGATCGCTGGCCATGGTCAGGCAGGCGGTGAAGAAGGCCACCGGCTTCTCCTTGAGCGTCGCCGCGTTGGCGGAGACCCACGACTCGACGGGGCCGTGCCAGTTGCCCGCGCGCACTCCGCTGCCTACGACCACCGCGTCGTAGCCCGCCGGTGCGGGCGCCTCGGTCGCCGAGACGACCTCGACGGTCGCGCCCCGTTCCGCGAGCGTCTTCCCGATCTGCCGGGCAACGCCGATCGTGCAGCCGCTGCCCGTGCCGTAGACCACCAGTACCTTGCTCATTCCCGCTCCCATCGTCGTCCGGGACCGCCCTACCTCGGGCGCCCGCGTCGCAGCATACCCCGCTCCCCCGAGCGCCATCGCTCCCACCGCGACGCCTCCGAGCACCAGGAAGCGCCGTCTGGTCATCTCCTCGCTCATGTCCGCTCCGCCGCCAGCCCCACACCCGTCATGTAGATGTCGAGCAGCTGGCGCACGATCTCGTCCAGGTCCAGGCCGTAGTCCCCGGAGCGGCTGCCCAGTACCTGCCTCGACATGACGAACGTCGAGGTCAGGGCGAAGAACGCCTCCGCCATCACGTTGGGGTCCAGGTCCTGACGCAGGTCGCCGGCGCCTTGGCGCGTCGCGAGGTAGGTCGCGAGGCCTGCCAGGTTGTCGCGGGGGCCGTCGCCCATGACCGCCGTGACCTCGGGCACCGAGCGCGCGTCGAATGCGAGCCTCAGCGCCGGAGCGCCGAACGAGAGGGCCTGTGCGACCTCCATCCGCGCGAGCGCCTCGAGCGTCGCCCGCACGTCGGAGGGGTGGGGTGTCGAGTCGGCCGCGAAGCCGGCCATGCTCTTCGACCACATCTCCCCGAGGGCCTTCAGCAGCCCCTGCTTGGTCCCGAACTGCCGGAAGATGGTGACCTCGTTGACTCCCGCGCGCTCGGCGATCATCCGCGTGGTGGTGCCCTTGTAGCCACGTTCACCGAACAGCTCGGCGGCGGCCGCAAGGATCGCCTCGGCGGTATCTCGTTCGGAAGTGGACATCGTGACTCCCCTCTTGACGAATGCAAGTGCTTGCTTGCATACTGACGCAAAGAAACGGGGACGTCAAGCGTCCTCGATCGCGGAACAGGTGAGGGTGGGGACGATGAGGGCGAGGAAGACCATGACCGTTGTCGCGTGGGTCGTCGGCGTGCTCGCGGCGCTGTTGTTCGTCGGATGGCTCGGCTTCCAGGTGCAGCCGGCGCCCTTCACCGCCTTCCCGGAGGCGAACGCCTCCGTCGTGGCCACGATGCCGTTGCCCGCCGGCTTGCCGGCTCCCGTCGACCGGTTCTATCGGAGGATCTACGGCGACTCCGTCCCGCTCATCACCAGCGCCGTCCTCACCGGCCGGGCGACGATACGCCCGATCGCCGGCATCCCGATGCCGGCGCGCTACCGCTTCACACACATCGCCGGCCAAGGCTACCGCCACTACATCGAGGCATGCTGGTTCGGCGTCCCCTTCCTCCGCGTCAACGAGCGCTACGTCGACGGTGAGAGCCTGATGGAGGTCCCGGTCATCGGGAACGACTCGGGCCCGAAGGTCGAGTGGTCCGCCAACCAGGGCATGTGGGCGGAGTCGTGGCAGTTCCCCTCCCTGTTCGTGACGGACCCGCGCGTGAAGTGGCTGTCCGTCGACGAGGAGACGGCAATCCTCGTGGTCCCGTTCAAGGACACCCGGCAGCAGTTCGTCGTGCGCTTCGACCCGCAGACCGGCCTGCCGACCTGGACCGGGACCGTGCGCTACAAGGGCTCGACCAGCACGCAGAAGACGCTGTGGATGACGTACGCGTCCAAGTGGGAGCCGCTCGGCGGAGTCCTGACGAACACCGTGGGCTCGGCCACCTGGATGGACGACGGAAGGCCGTGGGCGACCTTCACGCTCGAGGACGCGCGGTTCAACGTGGACGTCAGCGCCTACGTTCGGGCGAAAGGCCTGTAGGCCCACGTCGCGGCCTAGGCGATGAACCGGTCCTCGAGGGCGATCGCGACCTGCGCGGCCAACCGCGCGTTCGACCACACGAGCTGCTTGTTCGCTTCCTCTGTCGCCCCCGCCGACAGCGCGTGCAGCCGAGCGAGCAGGAACGGCGTCACGTCCTTGCCGCGCACCCCCGCATCGTCGGCCTCGCGAAGCGCCCGGGTGGTCCACCCATCGAGCGTCGTGCGGTCGATCTCGTGCTCAGGTGCGATGGGGTTGGCGACCACCGTGCCGCCGCGAAGCCCCATCCCCTCCCGCGCGCGGAGGATCTGGGCGATCTCCTCGGGAGTCTCGCAGCGCACATCGACACCGAGGCCGCTGGTGCGCGAGTAGAAGGCGGGGAACTCGGAGGTGCGGTAGCCGACGACCGGCACGCCGTGGGTCTCGAGCACCTCGAGCGTGAGCGCCAGGTCGAGCACCGACTTCGCGCCCGCGCAGACGACCGCGACCGGTGTGTGGGCCAACTCCAGCAAGTCGGCCGAGACGTCGAACGTCTGCTGGGCGCCGCGATGCACTCCCCCGATGCCGCCCGTGGCGAAGACCCTGATCCCGGCCATCGCGGCGATCGCCATCGTACCCGCCACGGTGGTGGCGCCGTCCTCGCGACGGGCGACGACGACGCCGAGGTCGCGTCGCGAGACCTTCGCGATCCCGCGGGCGGTCGCGAGGTGCTCGATCTGGTCCTCGGTCAGCCCGACGGACAGCCGCCCGCCGAGCACCGCGATCGTCGCAGGCACCGCGCCCGCCTCGCGGCAGACGCGCTCGCACTCGAGCGCGCACTCCACGTTGGCGGGGTACGGGAACCCGTGGCTGATGATCGTGGACTCGAACGCCACGACCGGCACACCCGCGTCGAGAGCCATCAGTACCTCGGGCGTGACGTGCAGGGCGTCGTTCATGAGTGCTCCAGCTCCTTCGCCGCGGCCAGTGCCGCATCCGGCGTCAGGCGCCGGCTCACGGTGTCTTCGTCTGCAAGCGCGATCGACGCCAGTGCGGTCCCCAGCGCCGCCGCGCGCTTCGCCCCGGCGCCGGAGAGCAGCGCCCACGCCACTCCTGCGCAGAACGCGTCGCCCGCGCCGCTCGCATTGGCGACCCTGACGCGCGGCGCAGGGGTCGTCCCGCTCGAGGCGACGTCCGCCCACGCGGTCCCCGCCTCGCCGCATGTCACGAAGGCGGCTCCGACACCCCGTCCGACCAGCTCCCGCGCGGCCGCGAGCGCGCCGTCGAGTCCGTCGACCTCGTGCCCGAGCAGCGCTGCGGCCTCCGCCGCGTTCGGAGTCACGGCCGCGAGCAGGGGCAGGATCCCCGCGGCGCGCGGCCCCTTGGCGACCGACACCGGCTCGAACACGATCGGCGCGGTGACGTGCGCGGCGAGCCACTCGAGCGAGGCGGCCGGCAGGTTGGCGTCGGCGACGACCAGGTCGGCGGCCGCGAGCACCGCGGCGCGCTCGGGCCGGGCGAGCGCCTCCGGCGTCACCAGGTCCAGCACCCGCATGTCGTTGACCGCCATCACCATGTCGCAGCGGTCGTCGAGGATGGCGAGATAGTGCGCGCCGGGAAGGTCCGCGGCGACGATCGAGGCCGTCACGTCGATGCCGGCGTCGGCGCACGCTTCGAGCAGACGGTGACCCGGATCGTCGCCGCCGAACGCGCTGATGAGCGACGTGGGAACGCCGAGCCGGGCGAGGTTCTCGGCGATGTTGCGGCCGACCCCGCCGGCGCTGACACGGATGTGCCCCGGGTTCGAATCGGCGGGACGCACAGGAGCGGACGAGACCCCGATGATGTCGGTGTTCGCTCCGCCCACCACGACGACGCGGGCGCCCGCAGGCGCCGTCCCCGAATCTGTCGCGTCCACGCCCACCCGCTTCCCCTTCGCCGTTGCGTGGATTGTCCCATGCAATCCGCCGCAGCGGCACATCGGTCCCCTCCGATGGATGCCGGCGGGACGCAGGCCCGTGTGAGGAGCCCGCAAGGCGGGTACCAAGATGCCACGCGGAGGGACGGGAGGAGATGACCATGGATGCCACACGGATACGGTCGCGCACCAACGGCACGACGACACGCGATCGGACGATAGCCGTCCTCAGAAAGTTACTCGGGGAGCCGCGCCGCTGGGATGTCGGAGTCAGGCTGTGGGACGGCACCACGCTCGGGTCCGCGCACGCACGGACGACGATCGTCCTTCCCTACCCGTGGTCCCTGCGGAGCCTCATGTGGCCGCCGAGCGAGCTCAACGCCGGCGAGGCGTTCATCTTCGGTGACATCGACATCGAGGGCGACATCGAAGGCGTCTTCGAGCTATGGGACCACCTGTCGGGCCTCCCGTGGAAGCGTCCCGGATTCCTCGCACGGCTCGGTGCATCCCTGCTGACGCTGCCCGCCCGCCCTTCGGGGCGCGACGCGTCGAGGGCCGCCGCCACGGGCGGAGCGCTCCACTCCCGGGAACGCGACCGCGCGGCCGTGCGCTACCACTACGACGTGTCGAACGACTTCTTCGCCCATTGGCTCGACCCGCGGATGCAGTACTCCTGCGGTTACTTCCGCTCCGTGGATGACGACCTGGAGACCGCCCAGCTGGCCAAGGTGGAGCACATCTGCCGCAAACTGCGCCTGCGAGAGGGCGACCGGCTCCTCGACATCGGGTGCGGCTGGGGCGGGCTGCTCGAGCACGCTGCGACGCGCTACGGCGTCCGTGGACTCGGCATCACCTTGTCGGAACCCCAGGCCGAGCATGCGAACGAGCGCCTGCGCCGTGCCGGGGTGTCCGGCCGGGCGCACGTCGAGGTGCGCGACTACCGCGAGGTCGACGGGGAGTTCGACAAGATCGTCAGCGTGGGGATGGTCGAGCACGTCGGGGCGGCGATGCTGCGCCCGTACTTCGCGCAGGTCATGCGGCTGCTGAGGCCGGGCGGCGTGTTCCTCAACCACGGCATAACGACGCTGTGGGGGGAGCAGGGCGTCCTCAAGCGGAACAGCTTCATGGGGCGCTACGTGTTCCCCGACGGGGAGCTGCAGGCCATCTCAGACGTACTCTCCGCCGCCGAGGCCGAGGGCTTCGAGGTG
>PKWR01000089.1 GCA_003133285.1 Coriobacteriia bacterium | reverse complement strand
GCCGAACGCGCCGAGTCCCGGCGCGATGGCCTCCGACAGGACTCTGATGCATTCGGGAGGCACGTGGCGGACGATGGCACCCAGTACCTTGATGCGCGGGTCGTCTGCGGGCTCATCGGTGTCCGGCACGACCTCGACCGGCATGACCAAGCCAACGACGTCATCGATGACGGGTCCCCGGAAGGCATCGGGCGGAATGAGCTCCGGCAGCAAGACCGGGACGACCTCCGGGACGTCGGGCAGGGGCACCTCGATGGGGAGCGGCGCCGGCGGCATGTAGCCCTGTGCCGGATCCTGCGCGGAGCGCCGACTGTAAGTTTCGCCACTCCCCAGCGTCCTACCTCATGAGTCGCTCGTCGGCTCTGCCGTCCGACCACCGGACGGAGATGTATCGGACGAGGCGAAAGCAGGTCTGCACCATGAAGAAGAACAGAGCAGCGATGCTGGCAGCAGGAGCACTTGCCCTTGGGCTGGCGCTCGGCGGCCTGAGCATCGCGAGCGCACAGAACGGCACGACTCCCACCGGATCGAGGATGACCTCGTCCGTCGACTCCAGCGTGACGCCGTCGGTTCCCAGGACCGGCGGGGCGGCAGCGGATGCGACCGTCACCCCCCTCCCGCACCGCACGTCGCGCATGGGCGTGAACCAAGCCCGCCGCGGCATGACCTACGCGAACACCGGCTCGACGACTCGGCGCATGATGTCGGGCACGTCCGGCAGCGGTTCCTGCGACAGGTAGACGCTTCTCACGATGACGCACGGCGAAGGCCGGGGCCNNGGCCCCGGCCTTCGCCGTGCGTGGTGTCGCAGATCAGTCCTCGGAAGGCTCCATGAGCTCGACCCATTCGGAACGCCAGGCCGGCGGATCGAAGAACGGGGCGAAGAAGTCGACCCGTTTGCTGATCCTGCCTTCCTTGATGGTCGTGAACGTGACGATGTACCACCGCGAGCCGTCCCCGGATACGTGGCCTTCACGTAGCTCGCGGCCTGGTCACCCCCCTCGACCCTCACGACGTTGAACGTGGGGGTCATCATGTAGTGCGACTCCTGCGCGAAGATGTAGGGATAGCTCGCGATGCCGAGCGCGGGAGTCGCTCCGATGCCCGGCATGGATTCGAGGATCTTCCTGAAGTTCTCCACGCCGCACACGCGCTCGCCCGACTGCGGGATCTCTTGGACGAAGTCGGGCGCGAGGACCTCGTCGAGCCGGTCAACGTCACCGGTCCGCATGATCTCGGTCATGCGCTCGAGTACCTCGCGACTGCCGGGCGTGCTGCCTGAGACGGCCATCATCTCGTCCTCTCACTCGGCGCCGCGCGGTCGCGACGCTTCCTGGATCATCGTTGCCTGCGAGGCGCTCGCGTAGCGGTCCAGGGACGCGATCTCCTCTTCCGTGAACACCCGCTTGCGCAACAGCTCGAGTGCGACCCGATGCGCTTCGAGCAGCGCCTCGAGGGCGGCCGAGCGTGCCTGCGCGGGAAGGGACGCCTCCCCGGAGACCTGCGCGTAGCCCCCTTGGCCCAGATACGCGAGCACGAGCGCCTACAGCTCGTCCGCGGGAAGCCACGTCGCGAGCTCCGGCAGCAACTGGTCGTAGGACGCCCTGCTGAGCGGACCGAACATCCCGTACTCGAGCGCGGTGAAGATCGCGAGCTGGTTCGCGCCGAGCTCGAAGTAGACGGCACGACCGGCGTTGCGAGCGTGCCTCCGGGCGTCCCGGCGCTGGATGTACATGCCGACGAACAGCCATCCGATGACGCCGACGAGCGTGCCGGTGAGACCGATGAGCAGTTGCTGGAGCGGTACCACTGCCCGCAACCTCCTCCGCGTCTGGACTCGGGCACTGTGTTTGTTCCCCGACGAGGCGACCTGCCTCAGAGACCGGATGCTCCGGCGAGAGGAAGCGCGAGCGGATGGCTCTCGTGTCGCGTGCGCGGCAGGACGGAGTACGATCCATGTCCTCGGCCGGGTAGGTATGTGTCGCCCGGAACGTCTCGTTCCCTCGACCGGAAGGCACCCGCAGTGTCCTATCTCCTCGAACCGCTGTCGCACGGCAAGCTCCACCTCAAGAACCGGCTCGTGATGCCGCCCATGGCGACGGCCAAGGCCGATGCCGAAGGGGCGATGACCGGCGACCTGCTCGCCTACTACGACGAGAAGTCCCGCGGAGGAGCCCTCGGCCTGGTCATCACCGAGCACTGCTACATCACCAAGCAGGGCATGAACCGCTCGGGACAGCCCTCCATCGCCGACGACGGCACGATCGAGGGATGGCGCCGCATGACCGACGTCTTCCACCGCAACGGTTCGAAGGCGGTCATGCAGATCAACCATTCCGGCGGCGCGTGCAGCAGCGAGACCACCGGGCTCGAGGTCGTCGCGCCCTCGAACGTTCCGAGCCCGAGCGGCCGGGGCGAGACTCCCCGACCCCTCACCCACTCCGAAATCGACACCATCGTCGGGCAGTTCGCGGCGGCGGCGCGCCGCGTGAAGGAGGCCGGGTTCGACGGCGTGGAGATCCATGGGGCCCACGGATACCTTCTCAACCAGTTCTTCTCGCCGCTGACCAACAAGAGGACGGACGAATACGGCGGCGACGTCTCCGGCCGGATCCGGATGCACCTCGAAGTGATTGCCGCGGTCCGCAGCGCGGTCGGCGAGGAGTTCCCGATCCTTCTGCGCCTGGGCGCACGCGACTACGTCGAGGGTGGCACCGGCATCCAGGACAGCACCGCCGCGGCGATCGCTTTCGAAGGGGCCGGAGTCGACATCCTCGACGTCACCGGCGGTCTCACCGGCTACGTCAGGCCGGGACACGACGAGCCCGGCTACTTCGCCGAGCTCTCCGAGGCGGTCAAGAGCGTGGTCTCGATCCCGGTGATCCTCACCGGAGGCGTCACGGAACCGGAGCAGGCCGAGAGGCTCCTCGCCGACGGCAAGGCCGATCTCATCGGCGTCGGTCGGGCGATCTTGAAGGACTCCGGGTGGGCCCTGCGAGCGGTTCGGTCACTGGAGTCACCGCCGCAGGCGTGAGGGAAGGGGAAGACATGGATCCGCATGAGGACCCGCTGGAACCGCCGCTCGACAGCCGCGGCCCCGGCGCCGCCGACATGACGTCGAAGCTTGAGGGATTCGCACCGGGCATCTGTTGGCGTGTCCGCATGGCGTCGCGGGACGCCGTGCCCTCCGGCCGGATCTATGTCGTCGATGGTTCGCCCAAGCAGGGCGGCCCGATCGTGTCCGCCGAGATCGCGGAGCGCACGGCCTCGCGCGTCGCGGAGGAGTTCGGGCACGGCGACATGTGGGTGGAGGTCGAGGCATCCGGGGACGACGAATGCCGTTCGTACGTGGTGGACGGCATCGGCGGTCACACCTGGGGCCCAGTCAGACCGGGAAGCAACATGGGGTGGACCGAGTACGGCAGCCTGGTCGACTAGACGCGCCGCGGTCCCCCGGGTCGGAACTGACCGCGTCGAGCCGCTTGCCCTGGTAGTCGCGCACCTCGACGCTTCCGAGGCCCGCGACCGGCGGCGCGGTCGCCAGCTGCGGGGTCGCGGGCCGAGTCGGCGTCGCGCGCGGCGGAACGACCGGCGTGCACCCCGCGGCTGCCGAAGCACCGAGCAGGACCACTAG
>PKWR01000008.1 GCA_003133285.1 Coriobacteriia bacterium | reverse complement strand
TCGGAGCTCCCGGCGCGCAGGCGCCAGGACGCGCGGGCGTCCTTCTTGGGATCCAGGTCGACCTTGACGGTCGGAGCGGGCCGGGTCGCCAGCGTCGTGCCGTGGAAGTACCACGCCATGATGCGGTCGTACGCCCAGCCCCGCTCGGCGTATCCCCTGGCCCCGTACTGGCTCATGCCGATGCCATGGCCCCAGCCGCGGCCGTTCACTGTGAAGACGGCGACGGAAGCGTGGGCGGTCCCGGGAAGCAGCAGCGGCCATGCGAGGGCCGCCACCATGACAGCGCACAGCACGGACCTTCGGACGACCGAGGAGCAACGGAGCGCCGCCATGCGGCTACAACCCCTTCCGTGCTGCGACAAGACTGCGACTGGTGGATCGGCTGCGACACATGGCCGGACACGTGCGCCGGCGCAGCCCCGATTCTACCACCGTCGCGCCGAGTCGCCCCGCCTCCGCTCCCACGGACGGCGACTCCGAAGCATCACCCTCTGGTCGGAGCGCGTGGGGAACGAGTACTGTGATGGCGCGCCTCGCGGCGCCGCTGCCGGGGTCGACGTGATACCCGGCGCGCCTGCCGACACCGCACGATGGGGGACCCGTGTCGCTGAGCCGGACTCCGGACGTGAGCGTGATCGTTCCCGTCTACAACGGCGCCCAGTACCTCCAACGCGCTCTCGCCTCGGTGCTGCATCAGACGATCGGTCTCGCGCGCATGCAGGTGCTGATCGTCGATGACGGTTCCACGGACGATTCNNACGCCCCGGAACGTCGCACTGGGACGCGTGGAAGGACGCTACATCTTCTTCCTCGACCAGGACGACTACCTCTCCCCCGACGCGCTCGAGGCGATGGTCCGCATCGCGGACGAGAACGGGACCGACGTCGTGCTCGCTCGCATGAAGGGGGCGGGTGGCCGCGTCACGCCCCGGCCCATGTTCGCCCGCTCCGTCCAGCGGACCGACGTCTTCTCCACCCCTTCCGTCTACCGGCTTCTGAACCCCATCAAGCTGTTCCGGACCGAGATGGTCCGCTCTTTGGACCTGCGGTTCCGCCCGGACTTCCAGATAGGTGAAGACCAGCCGTTCGTGGCCATGGCCTATCTCAAGGGCAACGGCATCTCGATCCTGGCGGACAAGGACTACATCTTCTGGGTGAACCGCGAGGATGGCTCCAACATCACAAGGAGCGCGCTCGCACTCGCGGACCGGCTGCCGGCAGCGAGCTACATGGTGGACCTGGTCGCGGAGAACGTGCCGCCGGGACCGGACAGGGACGCACTGATGGTGCGCCACTTCCACATCGAGCTCGTCTACTACGCGTTCGCGGCCTGGAGCACGGAACCCGACCCCGCAGCACGCGCTGCGGCGTTCGAGAGGTTCCGCGAGATCGTCGCCGCCTACTACACCGATCGCATCAAGGCCGGGCTTCCGGCGCGGGCCCGCGTCCTGATCCAGCTCGTGTCCGAGGGGCGGCAGGACGCGTTCGCGGAGTACCTCGCCGCACTCGCGCACGCCCCCGACCCCGATCCGCTGGTCATCGAGGGCGAACGGGTGTTCATCGCGCTTCCGTGGTTCCGCGACCCGACTCGGGGGTTGCCGGACGAGCTGTTCGACGCCTCGGCGGGACTCGTGGTGTACCGACGGGTCCAGCCGCTCGAGATCGGTCGCGACGGGGTCCGCCTCACCGCGGTCTGTCGCCTCGGAGTGCTGACAGACCGCATCACCGGTGTCAGCCTCGTTGCCCGGTCACGCGCCACGGGGATCGAAAGGGTCTTCCCACTCCCGTTCGAGGTCACCTTCGAGGAGGCGCTCCCGTTCGTACGGGTGGAGGGTACGATCCCCGCCGGGCAACTGCTCGCGATGCCGGAGGATGAGACCTGTGACCTCTGGCTGAGGGTGGCGGCCGGGGACACGTGGCGCCGGTGCCGGGTCGCGGAGTGTGCGCCGACGTCCGGGCTCCGGATCCTGCGCAACCGCGGCAGGGACGGAGGGGCGCCCTACGGGGTCCTCGGCACGAACCCGGCCGGCTACCTCTTTCTCACCGCGATGAGCGGGCCCACACTTGCGCGGCGCGTCCTGAAGCGCTTCCGGCGGTCGATCGGCCGCGATGTGCGCGCGCGACTCGGGAAGGCTGACGCGTAGCGCTGCGCTATGCGTCGGTGATAGCCGTGCCGGGGATCGGCGCGGCGGGCTCACGCGGCCCTTCGTAGTAGTCCAGGGCGTCCTTGATCGGCCCGTCGAACGCGAGCCGGCCCTTTTCCAGCACCATGCCGCGACTGCAGATCGCTTCGGCTGCCGCCCTGGAGTGGGTGACGAAGATGACGGTCACGTTCTCCTTCTCCATGATCTCGCGGATCTTGCGGTCACACTTCTCGCGGAAGGCTTTGTCTCCGACACTCAGGGCCTCGTCGACCACCAGGATCTCAGGGTTGATGCTCGCCGAGATGGCGAAGCCCACGCGCGCCTTCATGCCGCTCGAGTACGTGCGCATCGGCTGGTCCATGTAGTCGCCGATGTCCGCGAACTCGACGACCTCCTTCTCGAGCGCGGCGATCGCGTCCTTGGACAGTCCCCATATCTGGCCACGCAGGGTGATGTTCTCGCGGCCGGTGAGCTCGGCGTCGAAGCCCGCGGTCAGCTCGAGGAGCGCGCTGACACGACCGTTGACCGTGATCTGGCCGGTGGTCGGGAAGACGACGCCCGTGATCATCTTGAGCATGGTCGACTTGCCGGCGCCGTTCTTTCCGATCGCGGCGACCGACTCGCCGCGCTTGATCGTGAAGCTCAGGTGGCTGTTCGCGTAGACCTCTTTGAAGCCGATGCGCTTCGAGAAGATGCCGAGGAACCGGTGCTTGTCGCTCCGGTACAGCTTGTAGCGCTTCGAGACGTTCTTGAACTCGATCGCTATGTCGTCGGCCTTCGTTGTGGTCTCTTCGGTGGTCATAGGAGCCTCGTCACAGGACGTCGGCGATGTCGCGCCGCAGCCGGTGGTAGGTGAACAGGGTCAGCAGCACCATCGAGGTGAACACCACGCCGAACGCCATCAACGCAAAGCTGTCCTGGAAGAACCATCGCTTGTAGATGAAGACGTTGCGGTACCCGGTCGCGATGAAGGTGACCGGGTTGAACAGCAGCAGGCGGCTGAGCCAGGGGTTCTTGATCTGGTTGACGTCCCACATGACCCCCGACATCCAGAAGATCGCCATCACGAAGGAGCTCACCACGTTCGCGAAGTCCTTGCTGATGGCCGAGAGCGGCGCCGCGAACATCGACCAGACCGTGAAGAACGCGAACATCAGCGCCATGTAGAGCGGGAGCTGCAGGTAGTACACGTCGACCGGATAGCCGAAGATGATGAAGATCACGATCACGATCGCCGAGAGTGCGAGGTGGACGTAGAACTTCGAGAGGCTGACGAACGTCGCGATCGTGGATACCGGGAACTTGATCTTCGTGACGAGGTAACTGTACCGCTTCAGCGTCGTGGTCCCCTGCGTGAGCATCTCGCTGATGTAGAACCACGGCAGGATGCCCGCGATCAGCCACAGCGAGAAGGGGAAGCCGTTGACGGACTTGCTCGCGCGCAACCCGATCGCGAAGGCGAACCAGTAGACGAAGATGGTCACGCTCGGCTTGATCAGCGCCCACAGCCAGCCCAGAGCGGACCCGCGGTAGGTCTTCACGAGGTCTGCCGCGGCGAGCTGGAATATCTGCCGCCAGAACTCCTTGTGCTCCTCGACTATCCCGAACAGCGTCCCGCCGTAGCGCTTCGCGCGCGAGGCGAACACCGCGGAGATGTCCGGCCTAGCGTCCGCCACCAAGGTCCT
>PKWR01000006.1 GCA_003133285.1 Coriobacteriia bacterium | reverse complement strand
GTCGGGCCGCAGCAAGCTCTCCGTCGCCGCGAAGGTGTCGCTTGCCAAGGCGTCGGCGCGTGCGTCCGTCGACGCCGCCAGCTATGCCCTCAAGCTCGCCCGTGACACGCTCGACAAGGCGACACTCGTCGCCCCGATCGACGGCGTCGTGGTGTTCAACGCCGTGGGCGCCCCCGGGTCCGACGGCACGACCCCCAAGGCGTCGGTGGGAGCGGCCCTGGCACCGGGCTCGGCGCCCTTCACGGTCGTCGACCTCACGGCGCTGAACTTCGACGCCCAAGTCGACGAGGCCGACGTCGCCAAGGTCAAGAGCGGCATGTCTGCCAAGGTCTCGCTCGACGCATTCACCTCCACCACCTTCCCCGGCAAGGTCTCGGCCATCCGCGCCACCGCCATCCAGACCACCACCGGCGGCATCGCCTTCCCCGTGCTCGTGGCCATCGACCCAACCAAGGAGCGTCTGCTGCTGGGCATGAGCGGCTCGGTCGACATCGAGGTCAACGCCGTGTCCGGCGCGCTCACGATCCCGATCGAGGCCGTGCTCGACGACTCCGGCAAGAAGTTCGTGTTCGTGGTCAAGAACGACAAGGTGAAGCGTGTCGAGATCACCACCGGCGCGCTCACCGACACCCGGGCCCAGGTGCTCACGGGACTTACCGCCGGCGACACCGTGGCGACCAACAACCTGACCGCGCTGAAGGACGGCATGACCGTCCGGCCGCAATAGAGGACGCGAGGGGCGTGGACGAGCGCCCGACCGCCGCGGACGCGATGGACTCCGACGCGGCCGGCACGTGCCGGCCCGTGCTGCAGGTCGTCGACGTCACGAAGACCTACTTCCTCGAAGAGGTCGAGGTGCACGCGCTGTGCGGCGTGTCCCTCGACATCTGCGAGGGCGAGATGCTGTCGATCATGGGCCCGTCAGGCTCCGGCAAGTCGACGCTCATGCACATCGTCGGCCTGCTCGACCACCCGACCTCGGGCCGCGTGGTCGTCGAGGGCCAGGACATCAGCGGCATGACGCCGAACGAGCTCGCGGCCATGCGCAACCTGCGGATCGGTTTCGTGTTCCAGTCGTTCAACCTGCTCGCCCGCACGGGCGCGCAGGCGAACGTCGAGCTTCCGCTCATCTACTCGGGCGTCTCGATGGGGGAGCGCGCGAGGCGCGCGCGTGAGGCGCTCGAGCGCGTCGAGCTCGGTGACCGCCTGAAGCACACCTCCAGCCAGCTGTCGGGTGGCCAGCAGCAGCGCGTGGCGATCGCGCGCGCCCTGGTGACCAACCCGTCGATCGTGCTCGCCGACGAGCCGACCGGCAACCTCGACTCGCGTTCCGGCATCGAGGTCATGGCGCTGCTGCAGGAGCTCAACGCAGCGGGCATCACCGTGGTCGTCGTGACCCACGACGCGAACGTCGCCCGCCACGGGCAGCGCATCGTCGAGCTGCGTGACGGGCAGGTGGTTCGCGACGAGGCCGTGATCGACCGGGTCGACGCGCGGAGCGAGCTCGTGCAGCTCGCAATGAACACCGCCCACACGGATGGCGTGCGATGAACATCCTCGAGTCGTTCCGCATCGCGGTCCGAGCCGTCTTCGCCAACAAGGTACGCAGCCTGCTGACGATGCTCGGGGTGATCATCGGCGTGTCCGCCGTGATCCTGCTCGTGGCGATCGGAACGGGCGTCCAGAAGCAGATCACGGGCACGATCCAAGGGCTGGGGTCCAACCTCTTGTTCGTGTTCCCCGGTCAGATCAACTCGGGCGGCGGCGGGTTCGGCGGGCCACCGTCGCAGGGCCGACCGTTCAGCACCGCGGACGCGAAGATGCTCCAGAGCCGCCTCACGGGCGTCGACGCCGTCGTCCCCGTGGCGAGCAGCAGCGCCGTACTGAAGTTGGGAAGCAAATCGGGGCGCAGCACGCTGTCCGGTGCCACCGACCAGGCCGCGCAAGTGTTCAGCGCCACGCTCGGCGGCGGGCGCAGCTACAACCGGTCCGAGGTCGACGCGAGCGCGCGCGTCATCGACATCGGCTACACCATCAAGACGAGCCTCTTCCCCTCGAGCGACCCGGTCGGACAGTCCATCTCCGTCAACGGCCAGAGGTTCGCGGTCATCGGCTGGTACCAGAAGCAGGGCGGGTCTCTCTCAGGCGACCAGGACAATCAGGCGTATCTGCCGATCACCACCCTTCAGAACCTGACCGGCAACAACGACATCCGGATCATCCTCATCAAGGTCACCGACGCCACGCAGATCGATCTGGTGCGGGCGCAGGTCAAGCGCCTGCTCGCTCCCAAGTACCAGGACAACGTGACCGTCATGAGCCAGGACCAGACGCTGGGGATCCTGAGCACCGTGCTCGGCACCCTCACCTACATGCTGGCGGGTATCGCGGGGATCTCGCTGCTCGTCGGAGGCATCGGCATCATGAACATCATGCTGGTGAGCGTCAGCGAGCGCACGCGGGAGATCGGCATCCGCAAGGCCGTGGGCGCTCGCACCTGGGACATCCTGAGCCAGTTCGTCATCGAGGCGATGATGCTCTCGGTGACGGGAGGAGTCATCGGCATCCTGCTCGGTGCGCTCGGCGCCTTCGCCCTCAGCGCGGTCGTCCCGACGGAGATCACGCCGTGGGCGGTCGGCCTGGCCTTCTTCTTCTCCGCTGGCGTCGGGATCTTCTTCGGCGTCTACCCGGCGTGGAAGGCGAGCAAGCTGGACCCGATCGATGCCCTGCGCTACGAGTAGGCCGGCAGGTCTTCCTCTTCGGGCACGTCGGGGGTCGCGAGCCGCTGCAGCGCCCAGGCCATGTTGCGGCCGAGGGTGTGCATCGTCCTGACGCCCTCCTCGTCGTGCTGGACCTCGCCCGGGGTGCGACCGATCCCGATGTTCCAGTAGCTCGAGCCGACGATCAGCATCTCGCGGATCAGGAACAGGTGGTTGATCGTGTCGAGCGCGTGGATGGCGCCCGCGCGGCGCACCGCGATCACGCCCGCCCCGACCTTGCGCGCCAGCCGGTTGTTGCCACCCTGCCCGCTCGCGTAGCCGAGGCGGTCGATGAGCGCCTTCGTCTCCGCGGTGACATCGGCGAAGTAGACCGGCGAGGCGATGATGATGCCGTCGGCGGCCTGCGCCTTGGGGATGCACTCCTCGCTGATGAAGTCACGGATGCCGGAGCAGCTTCCATCGGGTGTTTCCGCGCACTTCATGCAGGCCGTGCAGCCGTGGCAGCGCTTGCCCGCGAGTTCGATGAGCTCGCACTCGATGCCCTCGGCCTCGAGCTCCTCGAAGACATGCCGCACGAGCGCCTTGGTGTTGCCGTCCTTGCGCGCGGAGCCGATGAATGCGACGACCTTCACGTCGTCTCCNNTCCTCGGGATCGACGTGGTCGAGGAAGTCGCGGAATGCGGCGACCTCTTCCTCGGCCTCCTCTTCGGGGACGACCCCCGAGACGCGCATGACCTCCTCGGCGACGAAGACCTGACAGCCGGCCCTCACCGCCAGCGCGAGGGAGTCGGACGGCCGGGCGTCGACCTCGAGTGTGCGCTCCTCGCTCTTGAGCACGAGCTTCGCATAGAAGGTGCCCGTCTCGACACGGGTGATCTCGACCCGTTCGACCTCGTAGCCGGCCGCGGTGATGATCCCCATCATGAGGTCATGCGTCATCGGACGCGGCGGCTCGATGCCCTGGACCGCCAGCATGATCGCCATCGCCTCGGGGTGTCCGATCCAGATCGGTACGACACGCAGGCCGCCATCCTCGCGCAGTATCAGCACGGGCTGGTTGTTCTGCTCGTCGAGGCCGAGGCTGTGGATGTGGACCGGGATCATCGAACGACCTCCCATGTGTAGGTATGCCCATCTTAGGGCAGTCGCTTCGGCGCATTTTCGACGACGACGCACCTTGACGCTCGTGCAGCCGCAACGCTATGGTATGCGGGCGTTTCGCCCTGCCTTTGAGGGCCCGTAGCTCAGTTGGTTAGAGCGCACGGCTGATAACCGTGAGGTCGCTGGTTCGAATCCAGCCGGGCCCACCACAAGAACAGCAGGTCAGCCGGGGCAGATGCCTCGGCTGATTTCGTTCACTGTGAGGAGCCACCTGCAGCACTCGAACCCGCGGTCGTCGCAGACTACAAGACAAGATGGCATCTGGACTCTTATGGACTCCTGTCTACAATAAGGCCGTGAACGCGATGTCTTATTGTAGGTTGGGTCTTTGTCGTCGAGGGGGTGCGTATGTCTCCGTCGGACCGCGCCGGTCGCTACGTCATGCAGCCGGAGGGCTACCGCGCGTTCATCCCCGCCGCACTTCCTCCGTCACCACCGGTCGCCTTGAGCGACGCGACCAACCACCTTCTCTCGCAAGCCGACATCGCTCTCGGTCGGCTCGATGGGGCGATCCGCACACTGCCCGACGCTGAGCAGTTCACACTCATGTACGTCCGCAAGGAGGCGGTGCTGTCCAGCCGCATCGAGGGTACGCGCAGCAGTCTGGACGATGTCCTGCGCGACGAGGCGGGCGTTCCCGGACGCCGACCGGCGGACGTGACCGAGGTGCGGAACTACGTGGCAGCCATGGGCCATGGGCTGTCGCTCCTCGAAAGCCTGCCGATCTCCGTGCGCCTCATCCGCGAGGTACACCGAGTGTTGCTCGCGGACGTGCGGGGCTCCGAGCGACAGCCCGGCGAGATACGGACCACCCAGAACTGGATCGGCTTCGCCGGAGCGACGCTCGCGCAGGCGAGCTTCGTTCCTCCGCCTCCGCACGAGGTGGGGCCGGCCCTGGCGGCCCTCGAGCGCTTCATCCACGATGAGTCGCCGATGCCCTTCCTTGTCCGCTCAGCGCTCGTTCATGCGCAGTTCGAGACCATTCATCCGTTCCTCGATGGCAACGGTCGCGTCGGGCGGCTGCTGCTGACCCTGATGCTCTGCGACCGCGGCCTTCTGTCGAAGCCGGTGCTCTACCTGTCCGAGTACTTCGCAATGAACCAGCTGCGCTACTACGACCTTCTTCAGGCCGTGCATGACGAAGGGGCCTGGGAAGACTGGATCGCTTTCTACGTTCGCGGCATCGATGAGGTGGCGAAGCGATCCGCAGAAGCCGCGTGCGGCATCCTCGAGCTCCGGGAAGGCCACCGCCATCTCGTGACCACCGAGTTCGGTCGACGCGCCGTCAGCGGCCTCGTGCTGCTCGACCATCTCTTCTCGGAGCCGATCCTGAACGTCAACCGCGTGGGGGAGATCACCGGTCTCACCTACCGGGCCGCCGCGGATCTGGTCGAACGGTTCGTGTCGCACGACCTGCTCGAAGAGATCACAGGGCAGTCGCGCAACAGGCAGTTCCGCTACTCCCCGTACGTGGGGATCTTCGAGGGACTGTAGGGCAGGGACGCAGACAGGCACGCCATCCGGCGGGGCCTTCGTTGCGTCCGTCCGCGTGGCCTCGCGGTACAATCCGCTCCATGAGAGGGCCGGGGAACGGCACCGCGAGAGCAACAAGGGGGCCTCATGGCAGTCGAAGAGGATCGCAACGGCACGGCTGCGACGCCGACGGAAGCCGCGCCGGTCGACGAGGGCAGGGTCCGCACGGCGGCCGGCACGCCCGAGTCTCCGACGCCCTTCGCCCTCGAGGCCGCGCGTCCGCCTCGGCGGACCGGCCTGGTCGTGGTGATGGCCGCCGCGCTGCTGCTGCTCGTCGCCGCGGTGGCGGGCGCCATGGTGCTCACTCCGCTGGCACGCACCCTGTTCGGCTCGTCGGACACGCGCGGCGCGCAGAGTGCGCGTGACGCCGCGGCGACCAAGGCACGCATCGAGACGGCCATCGGGCTCATGGAGGCGCTGCGCATCAACGATCTCGGGGCCGTGAGGCCGTTCCTGACCGACGCGGCCCAGAGTGCGATCACGGCAGAACAGTGGAGCGAGGCCGCATCGACGGCCGCCGCTTCGGGTGTCCCGTCGGCGACCTTCTCGCCGGCGAAGTGGACGGACAGCGCGACCGCCACCGTGGACTACGACATCGACGGAGCGACGGGCACGATGTCGTTCTCCCCGAACCCGACCAAGCCCAACGTCGTCACGATGACCGAGAACGGCCCGGACGGCCAGCTCGTCTACGACATCGAGCTCGCGGCGAACGGCACCGGGTGGAGGGTGGTCGCCCTCACCCCGATGGCCGAGAGGTATCCGCTCGACGCGGACTTCGTGAAGAGCCTGGTCGACACGACGTCGGCGCCGTAGGGGGCGCACGCGCTCGGACGCGCGCGGGCGGCATGGGGGTTGCTGAATATACCCCCAGGGGTATAGTGGGACCCACACTGCGAACCCGAAAGGCGGACCCGATGAACAACCGACCGACCGCGCGTAACGGGGCCTCCGGCCTCCCTTCCTCCGGCAAGCCGGTCGTGTACCAGTTCTCCACCGACACTTGACCGGCCTGCATCCAGATGAAGCCCGTGGTCGACGGGCTCGTGAAGAAGTACGCCGGACGCTACGACATCCGCGTGATGAACACATCGTCAGCCGACCCGCAGGTCGTCGGTGCGCTGGCTCAGAAGTACCGGATCCAGTACGTCCCGACCTTCGTGTTCGTTGCGTCGAACGGGGCGGTCAGCCGCACCATCGTCGGCGCCGCGTCCGTCGCGCAGCTCGAAGCGGAGCTCGCCAAGCTGAAGTAGGTCCGCGCCGGTCTCCCGGTCCAATCCGCTCGTCGTTTCCTCGATGCCGTCCGGCAGGGCGTTTCCGCATGCGCGGGAGGAGCGGCGCTCGGCACGGGTATACGCTTATCAGGGCAGGGCGCGAGGGTGCGTCCCCGCCCGGAAGCGAGGACCACGGACCCGGAAGTGAGGTGAACCCCGTCATCGCGGAAGACACGTTCCACCTGGTGCGCGCCGGGGCGGCAGCACAAGGGCCCGGTTTCAGGGCCCGGGCATAAGCCCCTGGTCGGTATCGCTGGTGAGGCCGGGTGGGTGACCACCCTCTCCGGCCGATAGCCACTGAGGACATGGCCCGTTGAAAGGGCGACTCGGGCGGTGCGAAGGCCCCCCGGTGTTCATCATTTCCGTCGGACAAACGAACAGAGGGCGGACCTCCAAGGAGGCCCGCCCTCGTCGTGCGCTCAGGGCGTCTAGAGCGCTTCGGTGCCCGACTCGCCGGTCCGGATGCGGATGACCTGCTCGACGGGGGAGACGAAGATCTTGCCGTCGCCGATCCGGTCGGTGCGCGCCGCGGCTGTGATGGCCTCGATGACGTCCGCCACCTCGTGGTCGTTGACCACGGCGACCACCGAGACCTTCGGGAGCAGGTCGATCGAGTACTCCTGCCCGCGCCACTGCTGGGTGATGCCCTTCTGGATGCCGTGGCCCTTCACTTCCGTGACCGTCAGGCCCGCATGGCCGGAGGAGGTGAGCGCGTGCTTCACGTCCTCGAGCTTCTCGGGGCGGACGATCGCTTCGATGCGCTTCATGGGTGCGCTCACATCCCCGTTCCGGTGGGAGCCTCGGCGAGAGAGGACCCGCCCTGTGCGGTCGCGCCGGAGAAGTCCGGGTAGGCCAGCACGCCCATCTCGGTCGAGTCGAGTCCGGCGAGCTCATCGGCCTCGCTGGACCGCAGACCGGTCGTCTTCTTCTGGATCGTGAAGAAGATGTAGAACAGCCCGAACGCCCAGGCCGCGACCACGACCGAGGCGATGAGTTGCGCGGTGAGCTGGCCCGCGCCGCCGCCATAGAAGAGACCCGTGACCGCGCCCTTGACCCCGTTGAAGCCGTCACCATAGGTGCCGTCTGCGAACAGGCCGAGGGCGATCATGCCCCACAGTCCATTCACGCCGTGGACCGAGATCGCGCCGACCGGGTCATCGATCTTGCAGACGCGCTCCCAGAAGATGACCGAGCCAACGACCAGCACACCGGCGATCGCGCCGATGATCACCGCTCCGACGGGGTTGACGAACGCACAGGGTGCAGTGATCGCGACGAGGCCGGCGAGCATCCCGTTCGCGGACATCGACGGGTCCGGCTTGCCCCACAGCTTCCACACGGTGAACATCGCGGTCATGCAGCCGGCCGAGCCGGCAAGCATGGTGTTCACGATGATGACCGTGAAGCGCAGGTCACCGACGGCCAGCGTGCTCATGCCGTTGAAGCCCATCCACCCGAAGACCAGGATGATCGTGCCGAGGATGGCCATCGGGATGTGATGACCGGGGATGGCGACGGGGGTGCCGTCCGCCTTGAACTTGCCGAGCCGGGGTCCGATGACCAGCGCGCCGGCCAGGGCCGAGAAGCCACCGACCGCGTGGACCACCGAGGAGCCTGCGAAGTCGAGGACGCCGTGGCCGAGACCCGCCAGGGTGCCGAGCTGCGCCAGCCAGCCGCCGCCCCAGACCCACATGCCGTAGACGGGGTAGACGACCATGGCCATGAACACGCCCATCGGTACGAACGCCGAGAACTTCCAGCGCTCGGCCATTGCGCCGGTCACGATCGTGGCCGCGGTATCCATGAACACCATCTGGAAGAGGAAGAAGCCGTACACGCCGACGTCGTAGGTGCTGCCGCCCAGGAAGAAGCCCTTGGTGCCGAGCACGCCCCACGAGCCGATCTTGAGCACGCCGTCGAGCACGCTCGTGGAGTTGCCGAGCGCCGCCAGCCCGCCGATGCCGCCGAACTGGAGCGCGAACCCGACCGCCCAGTAGGCGAGAGCGCCAATCGCGAAGACGATGAAGTTGGTCATCGCGACGTGCGCCGCGTTCTTCGCGCGGCAGAAGCCGGTCTCGACGAGCATGAAGCCCGCCTGCATGAAGAAGATGAGCGCGACGCCCATGATGACGAAGAACAGGTTGGTGCCGATCTTGAGGTGCCCCAGGTCCTGGGCCACCTCGGTGAGCGTCGGCGCTCCGGCCGTCGCCGCGGTCACGTCGGCGATGCCGCCAACGGTCGCGCCCGTCGGATCACCGGCGTGCGCGCTGCCCGCCGCGTAGGCGAGTCCGACCAGCGCCACAAGCGCGATGACCGCCATGATCGTCGTGCGGACAGCTGCCCTCTTCATGATCCCGGGCAGTTGGCCGCGCCAGTCGTAGTCTCTGTTGATGAAAGACAACGACGCCACCTCCTCCTTCTCGTTCGGTCGGGCCCGGTGATCCCTGTCGCCATCGGGCCGCACTGCGGGCGGGGGAGCCGTACGTCGTTGGACGGCGCCATCGCGCTTCGCCGGGAGGCCCCGTGGGGTGCCGGGAAAGCGCACACCGACCGTACGGGCGGGATGTGAACGGAGCGTTTCGCGACGCACACGGGAGGGTGAACATCGGGTGAAGCGCGCGGCGCCGCATCGACCGCCCGGGCGCGCTCGCGCTATACTCTCCGGCGCGCGTACACGCGGGCCCATAACTCAACGGGAGAGTGCCACCTTTGCAAGGTGGAGGTTGGGGGTTCGAATCCCCCTGGGTCCACCAACGATCGTTCCCGGAGGCTCCGGCACCTGCGCCGGAGCCTCCGCTTCGTGTCCGTTGCCCGCTCGCCCCGGAGGGGCATACCCTCAACGGGACCATCAAGGACTCTCGGAAGGCGCGCAGAACCGATGCCGAACGCCCTCAAACGGATGCTGCTGGGACGGCCGATCCATACGAACGAGGCCGGACATCAGCGGCTGTCGAACCCGGTGGCCCTGGCCGTGTTCTCCTCCGACGCCCTGTCCTCCGTCGCGTACGCCACCGAGGAGATCCTGCTCGCCCTGGCGATCGCCGGGGCCGGCGCGCTCGGGATCGCCTGGCCGATCTCTGTGGCCATCGCGACGCTGCTCGTCATCGTCGCGTTCTCGTACCGGCAGACGATCAAGGCGTATCCCAGCGGCGGCGGCGCCTACATCGTCGCCAAGGAGAACCTGGGCGATCTTCCCGGGCTCGTCGCCGGCGGGGCGCTGTTGGTCGACTACGTCCTTACGGTGGCGGTATCGGTCTCCGCGGGCACCGCGGCGCTGACCTCCGCCCTGCCGGCGGCGATGCCGTACAAGGTCTGGATCGCCGTGGGCCTCGTGCTCGTGCTGGCGGTCATGAACCTGCGCGGCGTGAAGGAGTCCGGCGCATTCTTCGCCGGCCCGACGTTCTTCTTCGTCGCGATGCTCGGGCTGACGATCGTGGTCGGACTCTTCCGTCAGTTCCTCGGAGGGGGCATCCCCGTCACTCCGCACGTGTTCCCGGTCGAGCAGGGCGTGGCCGCCGCGGGCCTGTCGCTGTTCCTGGTCATGAAGGCGTTCGCCTCCGGATGCACCGCGATGACCGGCGTCGAGGCGATAGCGAACGGCGTCCAGGCGTTCAAGCAGCCGGAGGCCGTCAACGCCAGGCGCACGCTCACCTGGATGGCTGGCATCCTGCTCTTCCTGTTCCTCGGGACCAGCGCGCTCGCCACGCTGTCTCATGTCACGCCGTACGTGACGCTCGTCGGTGGCCAGCCCGAGACCGTCGAGACGATCATCAGCCAGCTGGCGCGCGGCATCTACGGGACGGGGGTCCTGTACTACCTGCTCCAGGCCGGCACGGCACTCATCCTCGTGCTCGCCGCCAACACCAGCTATGCGGACTTTCCGCGCCTTGGGTCGTTCATGGCCGGCGACGGCTACCTGCCGAAGGCGCTGCGGGACCGGGGCAGCCGTCTCGTGTACAGCAACGGCATGATCCTGCTCACCGCGATGTCAATCCTCCTGCTGGTCGTCTTCGGCGGCGAGACGAGCCGCCTGATCCCGCTCTACGCGATCGGCGTGTTCGCCTCGTTCACGCTCTCGCAGTCGGGCATGGTCGTGCACTGGTGGCGGAACCGCGAGCCCAACTGGCACGGGTCGATGTTCGTGAACGGCCTCGGAGCCGTGACCACGTTCGTCGTCCTGATCGTGATCGCGACAGCCAAGTTCACCTCCGGCGCCTGGATCGTATTGCTGCTCATCCCGATCCTCGTCGCCTACTTCGAGTGGGTGAAGCGCGCGTACGTGCGCGCTGCCGCCCGCGTCGCGCTGCCAGCCGATGAGGAGCTCGAGTTCAGCTACCGGTCGCACAACGCGATGCACAACCATGTCGTCCTGCTGTTCTCGACGATCGACCGCCGGCTCGTGCGAGCCGTCCAGTACGCGCGTACGATCAAGGCGGACGTGATCGAAGGCCTGTTCGTCGACGTCACCGGCGACAAGGCGGAGGCGATCCGTGCGGAGTGGGAGCGCCTCGAGCTGGGCTACAAGCTCACCATCATCGAGTCACCGTATCGGGAGATCATCGACCCGATCCGTGACTACATCTGCGCCATCCCGCGACCGACCCACGACCATGTCGTGACGGTGATCCTCCCCGAGTTCGTGCCGGAGACGCGCGCCGAGTTCTTCCTGCACGACCAGACCTCGTTCTGGATCAAGAGCGCGCTGTTCGATCTGCCGGGCGTGATCCTCGCGGACGTGCCGTACCACACCGAGGAGTACCTCTCGGAGCATCCCGCACCCTGCTCGCCGCGCGATGGGGCTCCGGGCGAGTAGCGGATTCCGGCACTCGGCCGGGACAGCGCTTCTAGCCCTCGCCGAGCGTGTCGCAGCGGGCAGCGACCGCCATGTATAGACCTGCCGCGGCGCCGACGGGGACGTCGATCCCCCACTCGGGCGTGAAGAGCCACTCGTTGGCCGGGTGGTTGATACGCGCGACGACCGTGGCGGCACTCCCGATGGACTTCACGAGGTGGCTGACCACGAGGTTGTCCTCGTCGTGCCCGGTCGCCGCGGCGACGAAGGCAGCGGTGCCCACGCCTGCCTGCTCGAGGACCTGCGGCTCGCAGCCGTCGCCGCGCAGGACTTCCACGTCGGGCAGCGCACGGCGAAGATGCTCCGCCTTGTCGGCTCGCGACTCGATGAGCGTGACACGGTGCAGCTTCCGCAGTCGTTCGGCAAGGTAGGACCCGGCCTTGCCGCCTCCGACGATGATGGTATGCGGCCGGTCGTCGAGGGATCGCGCACGGACCGGCGTCTGCGCGCGGTCGCCCGCGGGGGCCGGCGGCTCGCCCGAGCCGACACCGGGGATGCCTGAGAGGAACTGGGCGGTCGCCCATTCGACGCTCGAGATCGTCGTGATCCCCTCGCCGCGGTAGATCCCCGCGCGTCGCGGCTCGTAGATGCGCGCGATGACCGTCTCGACGCCGTAGCGGTCGCGTGCGACGCGGGCCGAGACGAAGTTGGTGTTGTCGCCGGAGGTCGTCGCGAGGAAGCAGTCGGCTTTGGCGATCCCGGCAGCCTCGAGGGTCTCCCGGTCGAAGGCCTCTCCCGCGATGCGGCGCCCATGTATCTCGTCGAACTCCTCGAAAGCGGTCGGGTCGTGGTCGACGACCGCCACGCTGTGCCCGCGTGACTCGAGCTCGTGGGCGAGAGAGCGGCCGACGCGCCCGTATCCGGCGATGACCACGTGCATGAGACGACACCTCCCGGGTCGGGATCGTTTCCATGTAGATGGTTCCCGAGACGAGCGAGCGCACGCGCGTGGCTGCGGTGCGGCCGGTATGCAGCGCAGCACTGGTAGACACGCTCGGTGGCGTGGTCCGTGATACGCTGGGTCAGAGGAACGATACGGAGGGACCGAGGCCGGCCGCGAGCGGCTGCCGGCTCGGGGGTCTGGGGATCTCGGATGAGGAACAAGAACCTTCTGCGCGTCGCTGCGGCGCGCTTCATCTCAAGAGCGGGCGGCGAGGCGGCGTTCTTCGTCGGCATCTGGGGCAAGGCGGCCTACGACTTCCACGCCACGCCAGCTCAGATCGCCGTGCTCATGGGGACCCTGTCGATCGCATCGATCGTCGGCACCGTGCTCTCCGGGGTGCTCGTGGACCGGTACGACGCGCGCCGCGTCCTCATGGTCGCCGAGGCGTTCTTCGTGCCCATCACCCTCGCGTTCCTGTTCGCGACGGGGATGGGGCAGCTCACCGTGCTCGCGGGCCTGCTCGGCTTCTTCGGCGCGCCGGTCATGACGGCGGCCGCGTCGTTCGCGCCCTTCATCGCCGACGAGGACACCCCCATCGAGACGGTGAACGCCTGGATCGAGGGCGCGAGCTCGAGCTCGTTCGTGATCGGCCCCGCGATCGGCGCCGTGCTCGTCACGCTCGTCGGCCTCAACGGGATCTGGATCTTCGACGGGCTCACATCGCTCGCCGCGGTGGTCCTGGTGTGGCGCGTCACCCTGCGCCCGGCCGAGCGGCCTCCGCAGGAGCGCTCGCGCCCCTTCGCGGAGCTGCGCGAGGGGCTTCGCTACACCTACGCGCACCGAGCGTTGCGCTACCCGATCCTGCTCGGCACCGCCACGTGGCTGTCGTTCGGCGCGTTCAGCGCGCTCGAGCCGCTCTTCTACCGCGACGTGCTGCACACCGGCGTCGCCACGATCGGGTGGATGAACACGCTGTTCGGCGCGGGCATGGTCGCCGGGGCCTGGCTGTTCACGCGGCTCCCGTCGCGCTTCAGCTCGGCGCGCGGGCTGGCGTACGTGTGCTCCGCCGTGGGCCTCGGCGCGCTCGCGTACGTCGGCACGCGGCTCGTGCCCGTGGTGGCTATCGGCTCCATCGTGTGGGGCGTCATCATCGGCGTCGCGGACGTGCTGCTGCGCACCCGCATCCAAGCGTCCTCTCCCGACGAGCTCGTCGGACGCATCGCCGGCGCATCGCAGATGCACCGTCAGGCCGGCGAGCTGCTGCCGCTCGCACTGGCGCCCGCGTTGGCCGCGCAGTTCGGCGTGCAGGCGGTCCTCATCGGCGGCGGACTCGTGCTGTTCGTCGTCGCGCTGCTGACGCTCGGAGAGGCGGCCGCGGTCGACAGGCTGCCCGTGCTGCGCGCGACCCGTGCGGTCGGGCTGCTCTCCGCCAACGACGAGCCGGTGTCTCCCAACCCGTGAGGGTTGGATACACTGCGGTGAAGAACGGGGAACCGGTCACAGGGCGGCCGGCATGAGGGGGAATAGGCGATGCGGATCGCGTGCGTCACCCATGTTCCGTTCGAGGGCCCCGGCGCGATCGCCGAGTGGGCGGCAGCGCGCGGGCACGCGCTCGCGCGCATCGACGCGTGGCGGGGGGCGTTCCCGGACCCGACGGAGGTCGACTTGCTGGTCGTGCTCGGCGGGCCGATGTCGGCAGGCGCGACGCTGCGCCACCCGTGGCTGATCGAGGAGAAGGCGTTCCTCGGCCGGTGTGTCGATGACGGCGTGCTCTCGCTCGGGATCTGTCTCGGGGCGCAGCTGCTCGCCGAGGCGGTCGGGGGGAGTGTCCATTCGGGCACCGAGCCGGAGATCGGCTGGTACCCGGTCACCCTGCGCCCGGCGGCCTCTCGCGTCCCGTACTTCGCGGGTTGGCCCGAGACGTTCGTCGCCGGCCACTGGCACGGGGACACGTTCGACCTCCCCGTGGGGCTCGAAGCCGCCGCTTCAAGCGAACTGACGCCGAACCAGGCGTTCGTCACGCCGGACCGGCGTGTCGTCGGACTGCAGTTCCACCTCGAGTGGACCGGCGCCGCGCTGCGCTCGCTGACGCTGTCCGATCCTGAAGACCTCGCGGACCCCGGCCGCTGGGTCATGGCCGCCGATGCCCTGCTGGAGGACCCCGGGCGGTTCGCCACGAACCGTGCGCTGTTGTTCCGCATGCTCGACCGGATGGAGGAGCTGGGGTGAGCGACCTCGCGAAGGCCATCGTCACCGTCACCGACCTCGTCAAGCGCTTCGGGGACAACGCCGCTGTCGACGGCGTGTCGTTCGACATCCTCGAAGGCGAGGTCTTCGGCCTGCTCGGGCCCAACGGCGCCGGCAAGACGACGGCCATCTCGATGATCAGTTGCCTGCTCGCCCCGACCTCGGGAGAGGTCATCGTCGACGGGGCGTCCGTGACCAGGGACCCGCGCAAGGTGAAGTGCGCGCTCGGGGTCGTGCCGCAGGAGATCGCTCTCTACCCGACGCTGACCGCGCTCGAGAACCTCAGGTTCTGGGGGCGCATGTATGGGCTCGGCGGGCGCCTGCTCGAGGAGCGCGTGGCCGAAGCGCTCGAGACCGCGGGGCTCGCCGACCGGGCCAGGGAGCGCATCGAGACCTACTCGGGCGGCATGAAGCGCCGCATCAACATCGCGGCCGGGATCATGCACCATCCGCGCGTGCTGCTCATGGACGAGCCGACCGTCGGCATCGACCCCCAGAGCCGCAACCACATCCTCGAGACCGTGAAGGAACTCAACCGGCGCGGCATGACGGTCCTCTACACCTCCCACTACATGGAGGAGGTGGAGTTCCTGTGCGACCGCGTCGGCATCATCGACCATGGCAAGGTCATCGCGCTGGGTGCGATCGACGAGCTGCGGCGCCTCGTCGGCGATGAGAACGTGATCTCGGTACACCTCTCCGAGCTGCCCGCGGGGGTGCTCGACGCGCTGCGCGCCCTGCCCGAGGTCGACAGCGTGACGGCAACGGCCCCGGCCGATGCGGCGGAAGCCGACGAGGAGGGTGCGAAGCCCGAAGTCGACGAGACCGTGATGGTCCAGGTGCTCTCTAAGGACTCCGGGACGGTGATCGCGGACGTCGTCTCCGTGCTCGGACGCGCCGGCGCGAGGATCCTGTCCGTGGATGTGCGCGAGCCCAACCTCGAGAGCGTGTTCCTGCATCTCACCGGCAAGTCGCTGCGGGACTGACGGGGGCCGGGAGACGACGTGCGCTGGCTCCATGTAGGGATCAAGGACCTCACGGTCACGGTGCGCGACAGGGGATCGCTCGCGATCCTCATCGCGATGCCGATGATCCTGATCGTCATCCTCTCCTCGGCCCTCGGCAATCTCGCGTCGAACCTGGGCAAGACGCCGGTGGCGATCATCGACCTCGACCAGGGCCGCGTCGGCGCGCAGGTCACCGACGGGTTCTTCACCGACCCGCAGCTGACGACGCTGTTCCTCGCACAGCGCATGACCGACCCGATCGAGGCGCGGGCGCTGGTTGCCAAGGGCGACCTCGCGGGGGCGTTGGTGGTGCCCGCCGACTTCTCGCGGCGGCTGGACACCGGGCGCTCGTCGAAGCTCACGGTCTACACCGACCCCGGGCGCCAGATCGCCGGCACCGTGTTCCGCAGCGTGGCCGAGTCGCTGTCGACGCGCGTCTCCGCGGCGTCGATCGCGGCCCGTACGAGCGCCTACTACGTGGCGCCCTTGCGCGTCCGCGATCCCGGGTTCGTCTACGGGGTGATCGGCAAGGCGGTCCAGAGCGCGAGCGAGACCTCGGCGTTGAGCGCCGTGCAGGTCGTCGAGTCGACGGCCGCGCGCGGCACGGAGCTGTCAACGCTCTCCTACTACGCGGGCGCGATGTCGGTCATGTTCCTGATGTTCGGCGCCATGTTCGGCGCGTTCTCGCTCGTGAGAGAGCGCGACAACTGGACGCTGCCACGCATGCTGATGAGCCCCGGGACCCGCTGGGAGATCCTCGGCGGCAAGATGTTCGGGGTGTTCATGGTCGGCGGGCTGCAGTTCCTCGTCCTCTTCGCCTTCACCAGCGCGCTCGGGGTCAGGTGGGGCGACCCCATCGCGGTGGGCCTGATCGCCGTCTCCACCGTGGCGGCCGCCACCGGGCTGGCCATCTTCATCGCGGCGGTTGCGAAGACCGTGCGCGCCGTGTCCGGCGTGGCGCAGATGCTCATCCAGTTCATGGCAGCGATCGGCGGATCGTTCTTCCCGGTCTCGCAGTTCCCTGCGTGGATGCAGCCGCTTCACTACGTGAGCGTCAACGGGTGGTCGATCGATGGGATCCTGGCGACGATGCGCGGGGCGAGCGCAGCCGAGGTCCTGCCGAACGTCGCCGCCCTGCTCGTCATCGCGGCCGTGTTCTTCGGCATCGGTGCCTGGCGCCTGCGGTGGGAGTGAGCCGGCCATGAGCAGGGTCTGGAACCTCGCGCGACTCAACCTGATGCAGGTCCTCAAGGACCGCACGGGTCTGATCACGCTGATCGTCGTGCCGTTGATGCTGACGTTCATCTTCGGGTCCGTGCTGGGCGGGGGAGAGCGCCGCATACCCGTCGCGGTGGCCGATCTCGACGGCAGCGCGCAGAGCCGCGAGATCGTGTCGGCGCTCGACGAGACCAGCTACCAGATCACCAGGACGGGCGAGAGCGAGGCCGCCGCTATGGCGTCCTCCGGCGAGGCCGCGGCCGCGCTCGTCATACCGAAGGGCTTCGCTGCCGACGTGCTCGGCGGCGTGGACACGAAGGTCCGCATCCTCAAGGACCCGCGCTCGACCTCCTCCATCGCGATCGTCGAGGCGGTCACGGGGCGCGTGCAGCGCGTGGCCGCCAACGCCGCGACGGTCCGCATCGTGCAGAGGGCGTTCCGTGACGCCTCGGCGGTCACGGGCGGACACTACTCGCCTCCGCCACCCGCCGACGTCTACGCCTACGCCGACCGCATCTGGTCGCCCGATCCGCCGCTCTCGGTCAGCGATGTCCCGGTCACCGTCTCGAAGGTGCGCGGGTCCGCGACGCAGGCCATGGGCTTCCAGCAGTACTCCATGGGCTTCACGCTGATGTTCATGATGTTCATGGGCCTGGGCTCGGCGGGCGGATTCCTGGACGAGCGGGAGCAAGGCACGCTCGCGCGACTGCTCACGACCCC
>PKWR01000009.1 GCA_003133285.1 Coriobacteriia bacterium | reverse complement strand
CGTTGGATCAGGGCGACGCGCTCGGCCCATCGCTGCCCGAACGGCCCGATGTCCATCGCGTACACGTACGCGAAACCGACGGCAAACCCGGCGATCCCAAAGCAGAGCACGACCGTCACCAGCCGCCGGACGAACCGCCGGTCGAGGTCGATGGCCGAATACATGACACCGGCAGCCGTCACAGCCAGCACGATGATGCCGGTCCACGCGCGTGGCGGGAACTCGGGCGCGAGCGTCATCGCATAGGTCGCTACGAACGCCGCGACCATGTAGCCGGACCCGATGAGAAGAGAAGAGGATCTGCGGCTGCTCCCGTACTCGCGTGCGAAGAGGGCAAGGACGACGAATGCCGCGAGCAGCGCGAAGACGTTGTTCAAGAAGATCCCGTGCGTTATCGACAGGAACCGGTCGGCAAGGATCGCCGCCGACGGATGGGCCGCCGACGGGCCGGCCTCAGCCAAGCGCGTGTAGTTGCCCGGCGCTCCGATCTGGAGACATGCGCCGACGAAGGCGGCTGCCGTCCCCACGATGGCCCACCGAGGAACACGCCTCCCCACGCAGCGCCACACGACCAGACACGTCCCCATGAGCAGCACGGCCGTCGGACCCATGTTCTCGTTGGACAGGCCGGCGAGCAGGGCCAACGGGACAAGGGCGAGCGCGACCCAGACACTGTCACGGACGACGCCGGGCGTCTCCGCGTCGAGCCTGAAGGGCAGCAGCGCGGCCAGGACGATCGCGGAAGTCCAGATGTAGTTGGCCGCACCGGCAGCGAACAGCGCGCTCTGGCCGAACGAGGGCAGAGCGAACCAGAGCAGGATCGGGATGCCCGCGAGGAGCGACACGCGGATCTTTCGCAGCCCGTTCGCGTTGAAGTACACGAGCAGCACGAGAGCGACCAGCATCATCGAGTTCATGACGTTGAACGCGGGCTTCCCGACGAGTACCGCGAGCTGCGCGAAGAACCCGCCCACCACCCTGCCGCTCCAGGTCATGTAGAAGACCCCTTGAGACCGCACGATGTCGGCCAGCGACTGCACCCGGATCGACGTGCGGAAGATGTGGGCGAAGGTATGGTCGTCCGCGATGAACGGCGTTGCCGCATTCAAGGCGAGCGCGAGAACGAACACCGCTGCGGCGACGACACCGAACTGGAGGCGCTTGGCGGCCGCCAGTCTGGATCCCAAGCTCGTCGTGCCGTCCGCACCCGCAACGGGTCCGGGGTTCGTCATGCCTGCGGCCCCCCTTCCGCGTCCGGCATCGATCCCGGCCGAGTAGGGTCTCCGATGCGTCGATCCCGGCACCCTTGGACCGCGTCCTCGATCACCCGCGCACGCTGCGCGGCCCGGGCCTTCCACGAGAAGCGGCTGACGGCTGCCTCTCTCCCGCGAAGGCCCATCTCCCGAGCGGCGATCGGATCGCCGAAGATGCGCGCCGTCGCCTCCGCGATGGCGCGCGCGTCACCCGCAGCAACGAGGATGCCGCACCGACACTCGTTCACGACCTCGCTGATGCCCACCACGTCCGACGCCACGACCGGCACGCCGCATGCCATGGACTCGTAGAGCTTGAGCGGTGAGAACATCGTCTCGCGCTCCGGCGCCACCATGGGCACGAACGACGCCGTCGCGTGCGCGACCACTCCCGCGACCTCGGCGTACGGCAGCCTGCCGACATAGAGGACGCGGCCGGGCATCTCCGCGACGGCGGTCTCCACATCGGGCCGCATGGCCCCATCACCGACGAACACGAGCGGTAGCCCCGACGGCCATGCCGGCAGCCTGACCGCCTCGAGCAGCGACGAGATGCCCTGCCATGCGGGGAACTGGCCGAAGAACACCGCGAACCGCTCGGGCAGTCCGGGACGCCGAGGCGCGTTCGGCGAGAAGGCCTCGGTGTTGGCGCCGTTGCCGATCGTGACGACACGGTCGTGGCCCGCCTCCCGCTTCAGCCAATCGGCGAGACCCTCGGCAACGGCCACGATCGCCGAAGCGTGCCGGTACTGCCATCGCTGCACGGTGTCGAAGACGGGCCGGGCGATACGCAGCCGCGGGTACGCGATGAACAGGTCCTCGTAGGGCCCGTTGCACTCCTGGACGACAGGTATGCCCGCCGCCAGTGCACGGCGTGCCGTGGGCAGTGCCATCTGGTGCGCCCGCACGTAGATGGCGTCGTAGCGCTCGATACGGGCAGCCAGACGCCGCTGCACCCGCCACATCTCCGCTAGCCGGCCAAGACCGCCCGGCGCACCCGACGCGGGGTACTCGGGGAAGTAGCGGTCGACGCTCCACCCGATCGCCTCCCAGCCCTTGATGACCTCGGTCACCGCGGCCCAGGTGTCCTGACCGTCGACGACGGCCTGCAGGCTGAGGTACGCGACGCGAAGGGGTCGGGAGCTCATCGGCGGGGCCTCGGCGATCGTGCCCGTCCCGGCGCGCGATGGAAGAGGCGCATCCACGTCGCGAACGCGGTCGCGGCCGCAGCCGACTTCAGCATGACCAGCTCCTCGACCGCCGGATTCGCGCCGTGGGCGATCCGCACGTCACGGTAGTCGCGGGCGGTGGCGCGCTCGCTGCGCGAGCTCACGCCGCCCAAACGGAAGTCCGACAGGACGTCGTCGACGAACGCCTCCGTCCGGCCGGCCTCGACGAGGCGCAGGTAGAGGTCGTAGTCGGCCGCGATGCGGAAGCGCAGATCGAAGCCGCCCGCGCTCTGCAACGCCTCTCGGCGGATGAAGGTCGACTGGTGGCTGGCAGGGACGCGGGCCGGGAGCCCCCGGCGTACCACGCGACGCGGCGCCTCGTCCCGGGTGCCGGTCGGACCGAACACGTGCGTCGCACCGCACACGATGTCGGGACGGGGCGCAGCCTCCAAGGCATGTGCGACGGCATCGAGGGCGCCCGGGCGCAGGCGGTCGTCGGCGCCGAGGAACGCGACGTACTCTCCGCGCGCGAGAGCGAGCCCCTTGTTCATCGCGTCGTAGAGACCGTCGTCATGCTCGCTCGTCCAGCGGAGCCGCCCGCCGAAACGCGAGTCGTACTCCCTGAGCACCCCGACCGTGCCGTCGGTCGAGCCCCCGTCGACGACCAGGTACTCGTAGTCGGCGCAGCCCTGTGCGAGCACCGACTCGATCGCTTCGGCGATGTCCGCGTCGGCGTTCAAGCACACCGTGACAATCGAGAACAGCGAGTGGTCGCTCACGGGAAGGGCGGTCCTTACCCTCGCGCACGGATCGTTGCGCCCATGGTACCCGACCGCGACGCGACCGCGTCCGGCGAGGTCGACCGTGGCCCTGAACGGCGCCGGTGCGTGGCATAATGGGTCGTCAGCCGACTCGGCCTCGCATGCTGCGCATGAAGGGACATCCGGACCTTGGAGAGCATGCCCGGAGGATGGAAGCCGTGAGCCCCGCGGAAGACGCTCATCCGCTGCGCGCGCTCACGGTGAGCCCGGCGGTCCTCGGCGGTGGGGCCGAGAAGGTCGCTCTCGACCTGCACGAGGCATACCTCGCGCGAGGCGTCGACTCGTGGCTCGCGCTGGGCAACGTGAATGGCGACGCGCCTCAGTCGCTCCGGATCCCCAACGACTCTTCGCGCAGCCTGTGGGCGCAGGCGCTGATCGGACCGGCAAGGGCGCTCCAAGCCCGCAGTTCCCGCGCGTCCGACGTTGCCGGCCTGCTGTCGCGAGCGCTGCGGGTCGGCGCCGAGCCGCGCCGCTACGCGCGAGTCGCTCGGGGACATGAGGACTTCGACTTCCCCGAGAGCACGCGCCTGCTCGAGTTGCCGCCGCACGTGCCCGAGGTCGTCCACTTCCACAACCTCCACGGTTCGTACTTCGATGTGCGCGCCCTTCCGTCGATCAGCTCTACCGCACCGACCGTGCTGACGCTGCACGACGCATGGCTGCTCACCGGACACTGCGCCTACCCGCTCGATTGCGAGCGTTGGATGACCGGATGCGGCGACTGCCCTGATCTGGACCTCTACGTACCTCTGCGTGCCGACGCGAGCGCCGACAACTGGCGCGTGAAACACGACGCCGTGACGGCCAGCCGTGTGGCGATCGCCACGCCATCGCGCTGGCTGCTGGGCATGGTCGAGCGGTCACGGCTCGTGCACGAACGTACCGACCTGCGCTGCGTCCCCAACGGTGTCGATACGCGCGTCTTCAAGCCCGGCGACAAGCGAGGCGCCCGCAGGGAGCTCGGACTGCCCGAGGACGCCCGCATCGCGGTCTTCGCTGCCAAGGGGCTCCGTTCGAGCCGGTTCAAAGGGTTCCCGGTCCTTCGGGACGCCATCGCGCTGCTCGGCGGCCGGGGGACGGACAAGGCCACGGTGTTCGTGGCTCTGGGCGAGGAGGCGCCCCCGGAGCACTTCGGGAACGTCACCCTCGTGCACTCGCCGTTCGTGCGCGACCCCGGGCAGATCGCACGCTTCTACCAGGCCGCCGACCTCTACGTGCATCCGGCGCTGGCCGAGAACCTCCCCTTGGCGATCATCGAGGCCATGGCGTGCGGCACGCCGGTCGTCGCGAGCGATGTGGGCGGCATCCCCGAACTGGTCGTGTCCGGTGAGACCGGCCTGCTGTTCCCTGCGTCGGAGCCCGACGCGCTCGCCGACGCCGTGGAGGCCTTGCTGGGCGACGAGACCCGTCGCTCGGCGATGGACGCGGCCGCTCTCGCCCGCGTGGAGGCCCGCTTCAGGCTCGACGCGCAGGTCGATGCGTACCTTGCCTGGTATGCGGAGCTGCTGGAGAGCCGCGTCAGACAGCAGGCCGCTCGCCACGCCGACACGGTATCCTGACGGCAGTGCCAGCCGGCCCACCGCACCGCTCGACGCACACGAAAGCCGTCCGATGACTTCGTCCCGCCACCGGGTCCGAGAGATCGCCCGCCACGCGAAGACCGCGTTCGAAGCGGCCGGCGAGTGCGCGGGGACCCTGATCGATCCGATGTCGAACCGAGAGCAGGCGCGGGCCGACGGTCGGGCGCTTTCGTACACCCCCAGCAGGCACTTCACGGATCCGCCGAGGATCGTTGTCGACGGCGTGTTCTTCCAGTTGCAGAACACCGGCATCAACCGGGTGTGGAGAGCACTGATGGCGCGATGGTCCGAGACCGGGTTCGCACGTCACGTCGTCGTCCTGGACAGGATGGGGACGGCGCCGAGATTCGATGGGTTCACCTACCGCCGTATGATCCCGTTCCGGTATCACGACTCGCTCGCGCAGCGCATCGCGTTGGAGGCCGTCTGCCGAGCGGAACACGCGGATCTCTTCATCTCGACCTACTACACGACGACCCTCACGACCCGTTCACTGCTCTACGTCTACGACATGATCCCTGAGGTCGTCGGCTTCGACCTGGATCAGCGCCCCTGGCGCGAGAAGCGTCAGGCCATCGAACGCGCTTCGGCCTATGTCGCCATCTCGGACAACACGGCGCACGACCTCCATCGCCTCTACCCGGCCACCGGCTCCCGCCCCCTCACGGTGGCTCACAACGCCGTCGAGCCGATGTTCGGTCCTGCCGACCGGCCGCGGATCGACGCACTTCGGCGCGAGCTGGGACTCCCCGCCGACTACGTCGTCTTCGTCGGACCCCGCGACCTGGACTACAAGAACGCGGCGCTCGTGTTCGACGCGCTGCCACTGCTGCCCGAGGCCGACCGGCCTGTGCTGTTGTGCGTCGGGGGGCATGCGACACTCGAAGCGGAGTTCGCAGGCCGTGCCGCGGCGATCACGGTACGGGTCGCAACCCTCACGGACGCGCAACTCACAGCCGCCTATTCGGGCGCCTTGGCTCTCGTCTACCCGTCGAGGTACGAAGGCTTCGGACTTCCCCTTCTCGAGGCGATGGCGTGCGGTTGCCCGGTGATCGCGTGCGACAACTCCTCGATCGCCGAGGTGGCGGGCGACGCGGCCATCTACGTCCCCGCGGATGACCCGTCCGCGCTGGCCGCCGCCGTGGCACGTGTGCGCGAGGTCTCGATACGCGAGGAGTACCGCACCCGGGGGTTCGCCCGAGTGCGTCGGTTCGACTGGAAGAGGACCGCCGACGACGTCGAGCGATTCATCCGCGACGTGGCGTGTCGCACTGAGCGGGAGGCCTAGTCGCGTGGGTCAGACACCCGCACCGCCGAGTCCCGAGGAGCACGGACGGCCCGCGCCCCTACGCCCGCCGGCGCTCTCGATCATCGTTCCCGTGTACAACACCGCCCCGTTCCTGCGCCAGTGCCTGGATTCCTTGCTCGCGCAATCCTTCAAAGACCTCGAGATCGTGGTCGTGGACGACGGTTCCACCGACGACTCGCCGCAGATCCTCGCCGGGTACGCCGAAGCGCACGACGCGCTGACCGTCATCCGCAAGCCGAACGGCGGCCTCGCCGATGCGCGCAACGTCGGTCTCGCGGCAGCACGCGGTGACTACGTCGGCTTCGTGGACAGCGACGATCACGTCTCCCCCGTCATGTTCGAGCGGATGTACGGCTGCGCCACTGCCACGGATTCCGACATCGTGGTGTGCCGGATGATGGGTTTCGACGAGGTGACCGGAACCGAGTGTCCCTACGAGGAAGGGCCGAGTTCCGGCTTCGGAGCCGATCTCAGAAGCAGTCCGTTCCTGCTCGTCACGACGAGCCCGAGCGCCTGCAACAAGATATTCCGAAGAAGCTTGTTCACGGAGCGCCACCTGACCTTCCCGGTGGGCATCTCGTTCGAGGACCTCGCCACCACGTACTCCCTGTTCGCGCACGCCAACCGCATCGAGAAACTCGACGAGTTCCTGTACTTCTACCGGCAGGGCCGGGGCGGCTCCATCATGAGCACCTACGGCCGGCACTACGAGGACCTGGTCCGGGCCTTGGAGATCATGTACGACCGCTTCTCCGCGGACGGTCTGCTCGAGACCTTCCGGGAACCGATCCTTGAGCTCGCGCTCGTCCAGCTCATCCTCGGCAGATACGCGGACTTCTTCCCCTACACGCCGATGCGGGCCAAGTCGGCCTACGTCGATAGCGTCTTCAGGCACCTCGATCGGCACTTCCCCGGGTGGAGGCACGACCGCCTCGTCGCGCGGGTGTGCACGACGTGGTGGCGGCGAGCCATCAGCACTCATCCGGTCCTGCTCAAGCTCTACGCCGCGCTTCCGGCGAGAGTGGCTCTCTCACTGTCGCGAAGGCTCGGCATGTTCTGGAGCGGACAGACCGAACTGGCGCCGTAGACGACCGCATCCGCGGTCGCACGTTCCGCAGGGGGCGACCTCGTCGCGGGTGATATGGTTGCGTGGAAGCACCGATGTCCGTCGGGAACACGCAGCCAGTGAGGACGTCCATGTCGCCGTCGCCACTCCGAGCCCGCCTGAGCGCAGTGCGTCAGCGTCTGAGGTCACGGTTCACCCGTTTCGGGTCGTTGAAGCGCCTCTACCCGGTGAACCCATCGTTCGGCCTCGGCAAGGGCACCCCGGTCGATCGCTATTACATCGAGCGCTTCCTCGACTCGCAACGCGAGGTGATCCGTGGCCGTGTGCTCGAGATCGGCGACCGGCGCTACACGGAGAAGTACGGGGCGGGCGTCACGAGCAGCGACGTCCTGCACTTCGTAGAGGACTCCCCGGACGCGACGATCATCGCTGACATCGCCGATTGCCCGCAGATCCCGGCGGACTCGTTCGACTGCATCATCCTTGTGCAGACGCTGCACTACGTCTTCGACATGCGGTCCGCGGTGTCGGAGCTCCATCGCATCGTTGCCCCGGGCGGTCACGTCTTGTGCACCGTACCGGGCATCAGCCAGATCAGCCGCTACGACATGGACAGGTGGGGCGACCGCTGGCGGCTCACGTCGCTGTCCGCGACCGAACTCTTCGCTACAGCCTTCGACCCGACCCGCACGTCGGTCGCGACCCATGGGAACGTGCTCGCTTCCATCTGCTTCCTCGAGGGTATCGTCGCCGAGAAGCTGCTGCCGCGGGAACTGGACACCCACGACGAGGACTATCAGCTCCTGGTCACCATCGACGCCGCCAAGAACCGGCAGTGAACCCGGCCACGGTCAAGACGACGCTCGGCGATCGCTGGCGGTCCGCCAGAGCGGACATCCGCGGGTCGGCGATCGTGCTCACCTACCATCGCGTCAGTGACCTCTCCTCCGACCCGCAACTGCTCGCAGTCGGCGTCGAGCACTTCGAAGAGCAGATGAGCCTGCTCGCGAAGTCGTACCACACCATGACCGCAGGCGAGCTCTTCGAGCTGATGGCCGGCCGGCGGCGCATACCGGACCGCACGGTCGTCATCACCTTCGATGACGGCTACGCCGATAATGTAAGGGAAGCGCTTCCTTTACTGGAGAAGGTTGGCGTTCCCGCCACATTTTTTGTATCAACCGGAGGTCTGGGGAGTAACCGTGAATTTTGGTGGGACGAGCTGGAACGGATAATACTGGAAGGGGAGGTATTTCCGGACTCTTTTGAGTTGCGGGACGCAAGATTTGGTGGAAGCTGGCCGACCAGAAAT
>PKWR01000160.1 GCA_003133285.1 Coriobacteriia bacterium | reverse complement strand
CGCGTGGCGCACGTCGCCGACCAACCTCGGCCTGCAGTTGCTGTCGTACCTCGGCGCGTACGACCTCGGCTACACGTGTCTGGTCGATCTGAACGGCCGGGTCGAAGCGACCCTCTCGACGATGGCGGGCCTCGAGCGCTACCGGGGCAACTTCTACAACTGGTACGACATCGAAACGCTGCAACCGCTGCGACCCGCGTACGTGTCGACCGTCGACTCCGGCAACCTCGCCGGTCACCTTCTGACGCTGCGGGTCGGCCTGCTGGAGGCCACCGAGGCCCCGCTGCTGGGGCGTCAGCTGCTTGCGGGTGCGCGTGACACGATCGCGCTCGCGCTGGAGGACCTCCAGACCGAGCGGGAGAACCTGGGACCCGTCGCGGTGGTGCGCGATCTCCGTGAGGCACTCGACGCCATGTCGCGCACGCTCGATGTGACCGAGAAGCCCAAGAACCTGGGCGGATGGCACGGCCTGTTCGAGCGGCTCTCGGCCAACGCAGCGGACGTCGAGAGGCTGCTCGGCTCGCTCGACCAGCCGCCGCGCGACGAGACGCAGGAGAGTCCTCCGTTGTGGCCGTCCACCCCGCTCGAGCGCGTGCGCGCCGCGTGCGTGGATGCAGCGCGCGCGGTGGCCGGGCCCTTTGGCGTGCTGCGCGAGCTGACGCCGTGGGCGCAGCTTCTCGGGGAGGCGCCGGCGGAGGCGCGTCTCCGCCCCGAGCTGCGCCCGCTGCTGGAGTTCGTACCGTCGCTCGTCGGACTCGCCGAGGGCCTGGACCGCGTGCTCGTCGCGCTCGACGACCTTGCCGAGAACGCGACATCCGACGAGACGCGTGTGTGGGCCGAGAAGATCGGCTGGGGCATCCGCGACGGCCGCGGGGTCTGCGCGGGACTGCTGGCACGCACGCGGCTCTCGGCGGAGATCGCGCGTGAGATGTGGGAACACACCGACTTCGAGATGCTCTTCGACGAGTCCCGATTGCTGTTCTCGATCGGCTACAACCTGACCGAGGGCCGTCTGGACTCCTCCTTCTACGACCTGCTCGCGAGCGAGGCGCGCGTCGCCAGCTTCCTGGCGGTGGCGAAGGGCGACGTCCCGCAGGCGCACTGGTTCCGCCTCGGGCGCCAGCTCACCGACGCGGGGACCGGGCGTGCGCTCGTGTCGTGGTCGGGCTCGATGTTCGAGTACCTGATGCCGCTGCTCGTCATGCGTTCGTGGCCGGGCACCATCCTGGACGAGACCTACCGCACGGTGGTGAAGCGGCAGCGCGAGTACGCCGCGGAGCGCGGAGTGCCGTGGGGTGTCTCGGAGTCGGCGTTCAACGCCAAGGACGTCGACCTCACCTATCAGTACCAGGCGTTCGGCGTCCCGGGCCTCGGGCTCAAGCGCGGCCTGGCGGACGATGTGGTCGTCGCTCCCTACGCCGCGATGCTCGCCCTGCCGATCGACGCGGCCTCGGTCGTCACGGGGCTGCAGGCCTTCTCGGACCAGGGTGCCGAGGGCCGCTACGGGTTCTACGAATCGGTCGACTACACCGCAGGCCGGGTGCCGGCGGGGGAGCGGCGGGCGGTCGTTCGCGCCTACTTCGCGCACCATCAGGGCATGGCGTTCCTGGCGTTGACCAACCAGCTGACCGGCGAGAAGATGCGCGAGCGCTTCCACTCCGATCCGATGGTGGCGTCGGCGGACCTGTTGCTGCAGGAGCGCGTGCCTCGTGGCGTGGAGATGATCACGCCTCACACGGAGGAGGTCGCCTACGTCCGCTCGGTGCGTGAACTCCAGGCGCCGGTCACGCGGACGTACCGCACTGCAGACACGCCGGCGCCCTCGACGCGTTTCCTGTCCAACGGGCGCTACTCGGTCATGGTCACCAACGGCGGTGGCGGCTACTCACGCTGGCGCGGCCTGTCGGTCACGCGCTACCGCGAGGACATCACACGGGACTGCTGGGGCACGTTCTTCTACATCCGCGACACGGCGAGCGGGGCGGTCTTCTCCATGCCGTACAACCCGTGGCCGGCGAAGCCCGACGAGTACAGCGTCTCCTTCGCGTCGGACAAGGCGGAGTTCCGCCGGCTCGACGGCGAACTCGATACACATCTCGAAGTCGCGGTCTCGCCCGAGGACGACGTGGAGATCCGCCGCCTGACCTTCACGAACCGTGGATTCGTGCGCCGCCGCCTGGAGGTCACCTCGTACCTCGAGATCGCGATGAGCGCGCAGATGGGAGACCAGGCCCACCGGGCGTTCTCCAACCTCTTCGTCGAGACCGAGGCGCTGCCCGACGGGAACGCGGTGCTGTTCACGCGCCGGCCGCGCAGCGCCGACGAGCGCCGCGCCTGGGGGCTGCACCTGGTCGCCTGCGACAACGAGGCCTGCAGGCCCACCTTCGAGACGGACCGCGCCGCCTTCCTCGGACGGCTGCGCGGGCCCGACCGCCCGCTCTCTGTCGAGACGGGAGGCCCGCTCGGCGGAGGGCTCGGACCGGTGCTCGACCCCTGCGCGGCGATCCGGAGTGGGATCGATCTGGGCCCGGGCGAGAGCGGGCGAGTCGTCTATGTGACGGGTGCCGCGGACTCGCGGGAGCATGCGATCCACCTGACCGAGAAGTACCACGATCCCGCCAGCGCGCAGCGCGCGATCGACCTGGCGTGGACGGCCTCTCAGGTCGAAC
>PKWR01000012.1:4797-10473 GCA_003133285.1 Coriobacteriia bacterium | reverse complement strand
CCCTTCCCGTATCTCGAATCACTTCGTTCAGCCGCGGATGAGAGACTCCTGCGCCCGTTCGCCCAGCCCGAGTTCACGCTCGATCGCTGCCCAGGCCTTGGCGACCTCGGTCAGGCCGCTCGCCCGCTCGACCGAGATGCCTTCTGTCCCCTCGGCCAGCGTCTCGAGCAGGACGGCGAGTGTCGGCTCGAACGGCACCTCCGCAAGCAGAGCAAGGCCCCTGGATACGCAGAGCCGGCGGATCCGCGCCGCACCATCCTCGGACAGGTCGGCCTTGTTGAGCACCACGCGCATAGGCAGGCGCAGACGCGCGGCAAGATCCGCGAGCCTCTCGAGGTCGTGGGCGCCTGAGACGGTCGGCTCAGCCACAGCGACGAGCAGGTCGGTGCTCGCAACGGCGGCGATGAGAGGGCATCCGATCCCCGGCGGACCGTCGATGAAGAGAACATCGCTGTGGTGTCGCTCGGCCGCGTCGGCAGCGAGGCGCCGCACCTCCGTCACCAGCTTCCCGGAGAGGTCTTCGCCCGGCCCGAGTTGTCCGAACGCGGCAGGCCCCGTGACGCTCTGACCCGTGCAGGCCTCGCCCGCGGTCGTGGGCGTCATCACAGCGGCGCCGACCGGGCACTCGAAGGCGCACCGACCGCAACCTTCGCAGGCGAACGGGTCGATGCGGTACACCCCGGAGGGCCCCCGGGTGATCGCGTCGAAACGGCAGACCCGGACGCACAGGCCACAGCCGGTGCAGACATCCACGTCGATCGCACCTTTCGAGCCTCCCGGGAACGCCTCACACGAGAGGTCCCGGACGTGAAGCGCCAACGAGAGGTTCGATGCCTCGACGTCCGCGTCCGCGACCGTGACGCGCAGCCTTCGCGCCGCGAGGTGCGCGAAGGCTGCCGTCATCGTGGTCTTGCCTGTGCCACCCTTGCCCGAGGCCACCACCACGCTCTTCACAGGGACATCACGCCACGCCGTGAGATCCCGGGGAGTACTTCCAGCAGCTCCGGCAGGACCTGCGCGAGCTCCGGCAGCTCGTCCGCGACGAGGTCTCCGCGCGCGTAGACCTGAGCAATGCGTCTGTCGAACGGGATGCGCGCCACGATCGGCACGCCCCACGAGCGACAGAGCCCCTCGATGTCCGCCTCACCCGTCCCCTCCCGGTTCAGCACCACCGCCATGGGCAGGTCGAGGTCGCGCCCGAGGCGCAGGCTGAGTTCGAGATCGTGCAGCCCGAACACGGTCGGTTCGGTCACCAGGAGCAGGAGATCGGAGCCGCGCACGGCGGCGACCGCGGAGCAGGCCACACCGGGCGGCGCGTCGAGCACGACGAGATCGCCGGCGAGGGCAGCAGCGGCGGCGCGCACGGACCGGATGATCGACGGCGACTTCACCTGCCCGACGTCGAGCCGACCGGTCACCAGAGACAGCCCGGGACGGCCCTCCACCGGGCCGCTGACGACTTCACCGACACGGCGCGGCGCCTCGAGCACCGCGTGCTCGGGACACACGTCGACGCACAAGCCGCATCCCTTGCACAACTCATCGAAGACGATCGCCGAGGCGCCCAGGATCCGGACGGCCCCATAGGCGCACACGTCGCGACACCGGCCGCAGGCGCTGCACGCCGACGGATCGACCTCTGCCACGGGCACCGCGACGGGTGAGGCCGACTCCGTCACGCAGCGCAGGAACAGATGGTCGTTGGGCGCCTCGACATCGCAATCGGCAAGGACGACGCGCAGGCCTGTCGCAGCCGCCAGCACGGCGGCATTGGTCGCCACCAGCGTCTTGCCGGTCCCGCCCTTACCCGAGGCGATGGCCAGCACGTAGGGAGCCCCGCCGCCGGCCTTGTCCGCGTGGATCACGCCCGGGGGGCGTCGCACGCGTCCACGGCCTGCGCGCTGTCGTCGGGTGCCAGCTTGACGGCGCCTCCGATGCCGGGCGTCACCGACGCCTTCATCATGTCGGCCATCCTCTTCGGGATCTCGCCCATCTTGGCCATCCCGGTGCCGAGGAAGTCGAAGTGCTCGCCGTAGTCCCTCATCATCGTCTTCATCGCGCTGAGCATGTACCGGCGCTTGAAGCCGTCGGGGAGAGCCAGGATATCCGTCATCTTGTTGGCGTAGAAGGTCATGTAGCAGCGGCCCAGGGCGATGGTGATGTCCTCGAGCGACATCGCATACGGTTCGATGATCGGGGTCGTGAGGTTGTACTTCGAGTAGTCCCAGACACGGATACGGTCGTGCATCTCGTCCCACAAAGGCGTGAACGGCATGGGGGTGAGCACGGGGAAGACCGCGATGTCGGGATTGAGCCGGATGGCCACTTCCGTCGTCTTCTTGATCGAGTCCCACGTCTCCGTGGGAAAGCCGACCATGAGCGACGCCTCGGTCATGATGTCGTACTCGCGGCACAGATCGATCGCGCGTTGGTTCTGATTGATCGTCGTGCCCTTGTTCAGGCTTTCGAGGAGCTCGTCGCTGCTGCTCTCGGTTCCCATGTAGACGTGCATGATGCCGGCGTCATGGTACTTCCGCAGGATGTCCTCGTCGCGCAGGATGTCCTCGACGCGAGTCTCGATGAGGATCTTGACGCCCATATCCGCGTCGATGAGCAGGTCAAGGATCTTCTCCCAGCGCTCTCGGTCGTAGGTCGGGTAGGCGTCGATCATCGTGACGAACTCAACGTGATATTCGTCGACGAGATGTCGGATCTCATCGACGACCTTCTCGGAGTCACGCGCGCGCCAGTCCCCACGCCAGAAGAGGCGCTGGCCGCAGAACGAGCATCCCATCATGCATCCACGTGAGGTCAGCACCGACGCCATGCGGCCGTAGGGCTCCACGTTGTAGTGGTAGTCCTCCCAGTCGAGCAGGTCCCACGCAACCTCGAGCGTGTCGAGGTCCACGATCTGGGCCCGCATCGGGGTGGCAACGACCTCACCGTTCCTGGCGAACGCGATACCCTCGATCTCATCGGGGGACCCTATCGGAAGGGTCGACATGAGATCTGGGAGGGTTTCCTCCATCTCCCCCCGCACGACGAAATCGACCTTGTCGCCGTCGTCGCGGAAGATCTCTTCGTACATGAACGTGGGATGCGGCCCGCCGAGGATTGTGACGATGCGCGGATCCACCTGTTTCGCGACGCCGAGGGCCTCGATCGCGGCAGGTACCGTGCAGGTGCTGATCGAGCCCGTCACCGGCAGGTAGTCGAGCGACACGACGAAGTCCGGATGGTAGCTCTCGATCTCGGCCCGAATGTCTTCGAACGAGAGCTTCTTGTTCATCGCATCGAAGATCTTGGCCTCGTGTCCCGCCTTGCGGGCTGCCCCCGCAAGGAAAGCGATCTGAAGCGGAGGCCAGTTGCCCATGAGCATCTGTCCCCAGCACGTGTACGGGGGTGTGACGAAGAGCACTCTGCTCATGCGGCGGGTCCTCCTGCTTCGCTCAAGCTGCTCGCCGGGGCTCCGTCTGCGGAACTCGTCTCCGATGTCTCCTGGTTGCTCCCCATGCGGGCGAGCACCGCTTCCGCGAGCGCATCGAATTCCGCCGGAGCGATCTCTGCGACATGCCCCGTATCAGCGAGCGTCGCCCACTCGGGAACGAGCGGCAGCGTCAGGAGAACATCGAGACCGCTCTCCGAGGCCGCGCGAACGGGACCGAACGCCTCGATGCGCCGGCCGCAGTCCGGGCAGACCACGTACGCCATGTTCATGACGAGTCCGACGACGTTGCCGCCCATCGCCCGCACCATGTCGTGCGATCGGTGAGCGATCCGCGTGACCATGTCCTGCGGCGTCGTCACGATCATGACGCCCTCGGGCCTGAGCTGCTCCAGAACGGTGAGTGCCGCATCCGAGGTGCCGGGGGGCATGTCCACCACCAGATACTCCGAGTCGCCCCAGGCCGTCTGGGTGAAGAGTTCGTTTATCGCGTTCGAGATGAGCGGGCCACGCCAGACCACTGCCTTGTCGTCGGCGGAAGCCATGAGGCTCATCGACACGACCCGGATCCCATCCGCGCTGACCCCGGGGATGAGACGCCCGTCGCCATCGGCGAACGCCCCCCGGGGGACTCCGAGCAGGTGCGGCACCGATGCACCGGTGATGTCGGCGTCCAAGACGGCGACATGACCGCCACGCCTCTGCAGGGCCGCAGCGAGTCCGGTCGCGACGAACGACTTGCCTACGCCGCCTTTTCCGCTCATTACCGCGAGGATGTGCATTCTTCGACTCTTCCTGTCCGCTTGGTGGATCCGATTCCTAGTGGCCGCCGCACACGTCGCGTGCATCCATGGCCTGTGCGCTGCCGTCGAGCACGAGCCTGACGGCGTCTCCGATGCCGGGCGTCGCGTTCTCGAAGTAGACGGTGATGCCCACGTCGTTGAACCCAGCGAGCGGCCGGGCGCCCATGCCCGCCGCGATCAGCGCGTTCACGCCGTGCGAGGCGAGCAGGTTCACCGGGCGAAGACAGCCGCCCTCCTCGTGGGGCGGGTTCGCGACGACGCGGACGTCGGCTATCTGCCCGTCGACGACGTCGACGAGGGTGAAGCAATCGCAGTGACCGAAGTGAGCCGAGCGCTCCGCCTCGAGTCCGCCCTCACCGATCGAGGGGACCGCCAGTACCATCCGTTCCGGCATCCGTGCCTCCTTGTTGTCCTCGAGCCTGTCGGCTCGTGCTACGTCAATCCGGTATGGGACTCGCCTTCGGCAAGTGGCTCCAGTCGTCCGTCGTTCAATGCCGCGATCGCCTGGCGCACCGTCTTGCCGGTGCCGTCGAAGCCGTCGATCCCCGCGACGCGCAACGCCTGGAACGCCTTCGGGCCGAGGTGACCGGTGATCACAGCCGTCGCGCCTCGGGCCGAGACCGTCTCGGCGGCTCCGAGCCCCGCTCCCTGCAGCGCGTCGCGGTTCGCGGTGTTGTCGACGGACTCCATCGCCAGCGTCTCCGGGTCGACGACCAGCAGGAACGCGGCGCGACCGAAACGTTCGTCCACACGATCGTCGAGCGAGGCCCCGAGAGCGGAGACGGCGACTCTGGCCGACCTCGTCCCGCGAGGACCTGTCCCGCCGGGGCTACTCATCGACTGCCTCCTCGCCGTGTGCCGTCTCCGCCTTGAGGGCAGAGGACAGAGCGTCCGCAAGCACACCGGAGAGGCGCTCACGCTCGCGCAGGTGAGCGACCCAGTCCTCGGCGAGGTCCCGCCCCTCTGCCGTGAGTGCGTAGTCCCTCCGCTGGGGGGCGGAGTCGCTCTCGGCCCACACCGAGGTCACGAACCCCTCCTCCTCCATGCGCCGCAGCACCCGATAGAGTCCGCCGGCATCGACCTCGAGCTCGCCGCCGGTGATCTCGCGGATCTCGCGACGCAGGTCATAGCCGTGGCCGGCCTTGTTGAGCAGCGCGGCGAGTGCGGCAGGCTCGACAAGGGCCCCCCGGCCGGCACCTCCCGCCCTCTTGCAGCAAGGGCGACCACCGTGCATACCGCCGCCTCCCGGCCCCTCTTCGCACATCGGCCCCATATGGTTCTCCTGACCTCTGCTGACCCGACGTAGATGTAGGCCGCACTATATGCGTGCTACATCTATCCGTCAACGGCGACACCGGAGCGTTTCACCAACCCCGCGCCCCACGTTCACCGCTCCTTCACACCCCCTCGGGATACTCCTTCTCGAGA
>PKWR01000012.1:0-4764 GCA_003133285.1 Coriobacteriia bacterium | reverse complement strand
TTCGCAGCGCCCTCCCGCACCGCGACGGGCACGGCCGGGTTCGGCGCCCGCGTGGGTGCCGTCTGCCGGCAGGCCGGCGGAACGATCGCCGACATCGTCGCCAAGGTGACCGGCCAGTCGACGACCGACGTGTACGCGTCGCGCGCGGCCGGCAAGTCGTTCGCCGACATCGCTGCGGCCAAGGGCGTCTCCGTGGACACGCTGACCGCGGATGTCATCGCCGCCCGCAAGACCGCGCTCGACGCGGCGGTCAAGGCGGGCACGATCGCGCAGGCCCAGGCTGACGCGATGCTCGCCAACATGAAGGCGAACGTGTCGACCAAGGTCACGTCCACCGCCCCGAGCACGTGCACGGGCGCCGGTCCGGGCAGCGGCGCCGGCAAGGGCGCAGGCCGCGGCATGATGGGCGCCGGCCGTCGTGGAGGCGCCTGCGTCACCCGGCCGTAGCACCCGAGGAGCACATCGGGGGCGGGGCCGCGAAGCGCGGCCCCGCCCCTTCTGCCCCCTCCGAGGGGCACAATGGCGTTGACGCCCCTTGCGAGCGGAGGACGAACATGGCAAGCACGATCCTGGTCGTCGACGACAACCCGAAGATCGTCGAGGTGCTCGAGGCGTACCTGCGCGCCGACGGGTTCGACGTCGTCACGGCTGCAGACGGCCCTGCGGCGCTGGCCGCCGTCCAGGAGCGCCGGCCGGATCTCGCGCTGCTCGACATCATGCTCCCGGGGATCGACGGGCTCGAGCTCACGCGCCGCCTCCAGCGCGAACACGACCTCCCGGTGATCCTGGTGACCGCCCGGATCGAGGAGATCGACCGCCTCATAGGGCTCGAGGTGGGCGCCGACGACTACATCGGCAAGCCGTTCAGCCCGCGGGAGGTCGTGGCCCGGGTCAAGGCGGTCCTGCGCCGCCTCGACCACCGGCCCTCCCCCGACGCCTCGGAACCACTGCACGTGGGCGACCTCGTCGTCGACGCCGACAGCCGCAGCGTCGAGCTCGCCGGATCGCCGGTCGCGCTGACGCGGACGGAGTTCGACCTGCTCGCCACGCTGGCCGCGCACCCCGGCCGCGTCTTCTCGCGCATGCAGCTGATGGAAGCGGCCCAGGGCTTCGCTTTCGAGGGCTACGAGCGCACCATCGACGCACACGTGAAGAACCTCCGCCGCAAGCTCGGCGACGACCCGAAGACACCCCGCTACATCCAGACGGTCTTCGGAGTCGGCTACAAGCTCGAGGTGCGGCCGTGAAGCGCTCGCTTCTGTTCTACGCGTTCCTCGCCATCGTCGCGGTGTCCCTCGCGTCGGTGGGACTCGCGGGCCTGATCACCCGCACGGAGGCGTCGTCGGCCTTCGACAGTTACCTGCAGTCGCTGCCCTTGGGAATGGGCGCGGGCATGGGCGCCGGCAGGCACGTGATGATGGGCGGCGCCGAGCAGACGTTCCTGGGCACTGTGGACAAGGGCATCCTCATCGGTGCGCTCGTCGCCGTCGCGCTGGCGGCCATCGTGGCGCTCGCAATCGCCTACTACCTGACCCGGCCGCTCAAGCGCCTCACGGCGGCCGCGCGCACCGTGGCGGACGGCGACCTGACCCACCGCGTCGATCCCGCCGGACCCCTCGAGGTGCGCCGCCTCGGAGACGCCTTCAACGAGATGGCGGGCTCGCTGGCACAGTCGGAGGAGCTCCGGCGGCGCCTTGTCGCCGACGTCGCACACGAGCTGCGCACGCCGCTCACCTCGCTGCGCGCCCANNCTCTCCGCCGCGGACGCGGGCAACCTCAGCTACCGCATGGAGCCCACCGACCTCGCGGAGGTCGCGCGCGCCGAGGCCGCCCGCGCGGGTGCGCGGGCGCGTGAGGGCGTCGAGGTCGTGTGCGATTGCGCCGTCCCGCTGCCGGTCACCGGCGATGACGGCCGACTGGCCCAGGTCCTGCGGAACGTGCTCGACAACGCGTTGCGACACACCGACGCCGGTACGATCACGGTGCGCTGCGCCATCGAGGGCGCGCGGGCGCTCGTCGAGGTGACCGACACCGGCGAGGGCATCCCCCAGGCGGACCTCCCCTACGTCTTCGAGCGCTTCTACCGCGCGGACGCCGCACGCGCACGGGACACCGGCGGCAGCGGGATCGGGCTCGCCGTGTCCCGTCGCATCGTCGAGGACCACGGCGGCGAGGTGTTCGCGCGCAACGGAGTGACCGGCGGCGCGGTCGTCGGCTTCTTCGTGCCCCTCGCGCTGGACGCGCGGTAGAGCGGAAGCATCCGAGGCGACTTCCACGCGTCGCCGCTCCTCGGTATACTGTCGCCCTGCGTGCAGCGCGCTGCATGAACACGGAGAGTTGGCCGAGTCGGTTGAAGGCGCTCGCCTGCTAAGCGAGTAAAGGGCTGAAAGCCCTTTCGAGGGTTCGAATCCCTCACTCTCCGCCATTTGACATCACACCTGCCCGATGGCAGGATACCTACGCTTTACGCCTCCGGAAACCGGGCGGCGATGTGCGCCATTAGCTCAGCGGATAGAGCGTCCGGCTACGAACCGGGAGGTCGCAGGTTCGAATCCTGCATGGCGCACCACGGGGAACCAAGAGAGGCCGGAGCGGCGAAAGCCCTCCGGCCTCTTCGCTTGTCCCCGGACGGTCCCGCCGCCCGGCGGGGTGTTGTGCGCTCTCGATCGCGGGACACTCCCTCTCCCTTGGACGCGCGTGCGGGAGCACGCGCATACTGACGGACAGAGCGGCGCGAACGGAACGGGGGCATCATGAACGACTCTCTTGCGGGCAAGGTCATCGTCATCACCGGCTCGACACGCGGCATCGGACGCTGCATGGCCGAGGCGTGCGCGGCCGAGGGCGCCACGGTCGTCGTGTCGTCACGCAACGCATCGGCCGTGGACGAGACCGTGGCTGCTCTGAAGGCCACCGGCGCGAACGCGTCGGGCGTCGCCTGCGACGTCTCGAGCGAACCCGACGTCGAGGCGCTGCTCGCCCATGCGATCGCCGCGCACGGCGGAGTGGACGTGTGGGTCAACAACGCGGGCATCTCGCTCGGGATGCGCCACCACGAGGAGACCTCGCCTGAGGAGATCCGCCACATCGTCGACGTCAACCTCGTAGGCACGATGCTGGCCTCGCGCCTCGTCGTGCCGTACTTCATCAAGCGCGGCAAGGGCCTGCTCATCAACGTGTCCGGCCGCGGTGGACGCGGCGACGCCGCGCCGTACACGGCCGCCTACGCCGCCACCAAGGCGGGCGTGATGGTCTTCACCAAGAGCCTCGCGGCCGAGCACAAGGCCGACCCGATCTCCATCCTCGTGTTCATGCCGGGAATGGTCGATACCGACTTCTACGGCGCCGGGATGCAGGTCAGCCCGGACCTCGCCGAGCTCGCGGCCAACATCCGGATCGTGCTCGACGCGATCGGCACGCCACTGTCCGATGTCGGGCCGAAGCTGGCCGGGGTGTGCGCCATCAAGCCGGGGAGCGAGACGGGGACGGTGCACCGGGTCAGCAGCGGGATGCGCGGCATGCTGGGCGGGTTCAAGCTGATGGGGGCCCGCATCTCGGGCCGCATGAAGCCTATGTAGGGGGAGCGCGTGGGGGACGACGGGGATCGATCCGACCTGTGGGGAGAAGCCTGGTCGCGGCCCGGGCCGCCGGCCGACGAGCCTGTGCGCTCGCGCCCGCAGTGGGAGCCCGGGGAGGCCGGCGCCCGTCGCGCCGATCGGGCGGGCTCGCCGAGGCGTTCCCGGCGCGTGGCCGAGATAGGCGGCCGCGATGCGCACCTCACGTTCGACCCGCCCGAGGAGTACCGTCCCGACCACGTCGAGCGGCACCGCGACACGTCGGCTCGAGGTGCGGCTGCGCGTGACACGAAGCGCAAGCGCCGCGAGACCGGCGCCGCGCAGGCCCCCCGACGTCCCGGACCGAAGCCCTTTCTCCCGGGCGGCGCCCGGATGCCGCGCGGGACCGTCGTCGGCTACCGCCGCCGCTTCCAGGGCGGTGCCCCGCTCCTTGTCGTCGCTGTGCTCGTGATCGTGGCGATCGTCGCGGCGCTCGCCTGGTGGCTGCTCACACGTCCGGCCGCGCTCGCGCTGACCCTCTCCCCCTCCGACGCGATCGTCTCGATCGCCGGGCACGCCACGGGCAGCGGGGCCCTGACGCTCGAGGACCTCGAGCCGGGCACGCTGACCGCGACGGTGGCACGCTCCGGTTTCGAGACCGCCACCGTGGAGATCGAGGTTTCTCGCGGAGCGCGCACGCAGCGCACGGTCGCGCTGCGCCCGCTGTCCTTCAAGGTGAAGTTCACGACACGGCCCGCCGGAGCGCACGTGAGCGTGGACTGCACCGACGGCTCGGTGCTCACCGGAACGACCCCCTGCTCGATCGTCGCCTCCGCCGGTCCGGTGACCGTGACGGTCTCGCGCAGCGGCTCCAACACCTTCAAGCAGAGCCTGTTCCTCGACTCGGCGCGCTCGGTCGACGTCCTGCTCGACCCGCAGGGCCAGCTCGTACACGCTCTCGGCTCGCTGACGGCGAGGGGCGCCCCGAAGGGAGTCTCGGTGACGCCCGACGGGCGCGAGGCGTGGGCGACCATCCTCAACGGCCCTCCCTCGATCGAGATCTACGACCTCAAGGCGATGCGCAAGACCGGGGGCATCGACATCGGCAAGTACGGGGCCGTCGAGGTCATCTTCAACCGCGACGGCAGCCTCGCGTACGCCAGCCAGATGGAGACGGCCAAGGTCTTCGAGATCGACACCGCGACGCGCA
>PKWR01000186.1 GCA_003133285.1 Coriobacteriia bacterium | reverse complement strand
GGCTCATCCGCGCACCTCCGTGATCTGGTCCGTGCGCGAGCGGCCGCGGCGCACGAGCGAGACCAGCAGGGCGATCCCGACGGCGGCCTCGGCGGCGCCGACGGCGAGGACGAACAGCGCATATCCCTGCCCGGCGGCAGGAGTGGTCCCGGCGGCGGCGTATGCGACGAGCAGCAGCGACGCGCCGCCGAGCATCACCTCGACGGAGGCGAGCACGGCCACCAGGTCGCGCCGGGTCAGCACGCCGTAGAGACCGGCGGCGACGATGGCGCACGCAAGCACGAGCGTCGTCACTCGTCATCGCCTCCCTGGACGATGGCGAGCGCGGCCGCCAGGCCCGCGAGCAGCACGACGCCGGCGATCTCGAACTGCGGCAGCCAGGCGCCCAGCAGCGCGTCGGCGGTCTTCTCGACGGTGACGCCCGCGACCGGCGCGGAGGCCGGCAGCAGGCCCTGCAGCGCGAGGATCAGCACGACCGCGAGGCCCGCGCTGATCACGGCGGCCCCGATGTCGAGGTGACGCGCAATGGCGCGCGACTCGGAGTCGCGTCCCATCGCGGTGATGGCGAGCAGGAAGAGCACGAGCACGCCGCCCACGTAGACGAAGATCTCCGCGACGGCCAGCAGGCCGAACCCGAGCCATGCGTAGAGGCCGGCGATGCCCAGGAGGAACGCCCCGAGCCCGATGATCATGCGCATCATCTCGCGCGTCAGGAGCACGACCGCCGCACCGGCGAGCGTCAGCGCCGCGAGGCCCCACCACAGCAGCGTCGCGCTCACGGCCTCTCACCGTCCCCTGTCGGGATCGGGCACGGCGGCGGCATGATGCCGTCGCGTCCGGTGGCGCGCGTGGGCAGCGGGTCGCGCAACATCTCGCCCTTGTCGAAGAGCGCGAGGTCGCGATGGTAGAACGACAGCTCGTACTGGCCTGTGTGGGTCAGCGCGTTGGTCGGGCACTGCTCGGCGCACAGTCCGCAGAAGCAGCACTTCGACAGGTCGAGGTCGTAGCGCGTGACGCAGCGTGCGCCCGGCGTGTCGACGCGTTCGACCGTGATGCAGAAGTCCGGGCACGTGCGCGCGCAGAACGTGCAGCCCACGCACACCTCAGAACAGCACCGCAGGCAGCGGGTCGCTTCGTGCTGGGATCCGCCGTTCTCCAGCCCGGACTCGATGGGACGGAAGTCCGTGACGCGCTCGACGGGGTCCGCCATCGACATCGTCGCGCGCAGGCGCTCGGGCTCGACGCCGTCGAGCTGCGCCGGGGCGTGCTTCTCGAACACGGGCACGGGGCGCGGCGTGCGATCGGCCGCGATGTCGACGCCCTGCAGGTACCGATGGATCGACTGAGCGGCCTCATGGCCCGTCGCGATCGACGCGATCGCGGAGCCCGGCCCTGTCACGACCTCGCCGCAGGCGAAGACCCCGTCGCCGGTCGTCGTGAACAGCGTGCCGTCGACCTTGAGGTTGCCACGCTCGTTGAGCGTGACGTCGGAGTCCTTCACCACGTCGTCGAGCACGGCCGCCTGGCCGATGGCGAACACGACCACGTCGGTCTCGAGCAGGTGCGTGTTCTCCCCCATCTTCGGCGCGAAGCGGCCCGTCTCATCGAACACGGAGAGGCACTCGCGGACGCGCAGCCCGACGACGTGCCCGTCCTCGACCGCCACCTCTTCCGGGCCCACCGAGCACGTGGCGATGACGCCCTCGTCGAGCGCCTCCTCGATCTCCCACGGGTGGGCAGGGACCTCTTCCATGGACTCGAGCGAGGCCATGCGCACCTCGGTGGCGCCGACGCGCAGGGCGCAGCGCGCGACGTCGACGGCCACGTTGCCGCCGCCGATCACGAGCACGCGCTTGCCGCGGACGCCCGCTTCGCCTTCCCAGTTGGCCTTGCGCAGGAACTCGAGCGCCCCGCGAACGCCCTCGGCGTCCGCTCCGGGGATCGGCAGGATGCGGCTGACCTGCAGCCCCGCCGCGATGAGCACCGCGCCGTGCTCGCGGCGCAGCTCCTCCAGCGTCACGTCACGGCCGACCTCGACGCCGCAGCGCAGGTCCAGCCCCATCGTGACGAGGTCGTCGATCTCGCCGTGCAGGACCTCGCGCGGCAGCCGGTACGCGGGCACGCCCGAGTAGAGGGCGCCACCCGGCTTGTCGTACTTCTCGAACATCGTGACGGCGTAACCGAGCCGCATGAGGTCGAGCGCCGCCGCAAGTCCCGAGGGGCCCGAGCCGATGATCGCCACGGGCGCTCCCTGGCTGACCGGGAGCCGCTTGACGCGCTCGGCGCGCAGCGGCGCGTAGGACTCGTGGGCGAAGCGGTGCAGCGGCCGGATCGCGATCGGCTGGTCGTAGCGCGCGCGGGTGCACGCGCCCTCGCACGGGTGGTGGCAGATGCGCCCGAGCACGCCGGGCATGATGTTGCGCTCGCGGACGAGCTCGTAGGCCTCGGCCACGCGGCCATCGGCGATCAGGTAGTTCTGGCCGCGCGCGTCCACGTTCGCGGGGCAGGTGCCCACGCACGGCGGGAGGCGATCCACCTCGAGCAGACCGACGATGACCTCGTTGTGGTGCGGGGGCCGCGCCGTGACCAGCGCGACGTCGTCGCGGCCCAGTACGCCGCGCAGGCGCAGCGCGCCTCTCCAGCGAGGCGTCATCGTCAGCTTCTCGAACGGGTAGCGCAGCGTCGCGGGCCTGTGGGACGAGCGCCGCGCGGTGATGCCGAGGCCGGTGGCCATCGAGCGCCATGCGGAGAGGAAGGCGTCGAGGCCCTTCTTCGGCGGCTCGCTCACCGGGAGCAGGCCCGGGTCCATGTCCGGTCGTACTACCTCAGCCATGCGACCGCCACCGCCCCCGCCACGAGGAGTTGGACGAGGGCCATGGGCGTGAGGACCTTCCACGCCAGACGCATGAGCTGGTCCTGCCGGAAGCGCGGGAAGCTCCATTTGACCCACATGATGACCGTGACGAGGGCGATCGCCTTGACGAGCAGGACGAGGGCGCCGAGCAGGCCCGGAAGGCCGTTCGTGCCCCCGAGGAACATCGCCGCGCCGAAGAGCGAGCAGGCGAGCATCCCGCCGTACTCGGCCATCATGAAGATGGCCCAGCGGATGCCGGTGTAGTCCACGAAGTAGCCCGCGACCAGCTCGGACTCCGCCTCGGGCAGGTCGAAGGG
>PKWR01000075.1 GCA_003133285.1 Coriobacteriia bacterium | reverse complement strand
GTGCACGACGTGGCGGAGACGGTACAGGCGCTCGCGATCGCGCAGGCGGTCCGCGGCGGGACGGAGGAGCGATGAAGGACGACGGCGCGTTCGGTCCCGGCGACAGCGTGAACCCGGAGGGCCCGGAGCCGGGGGAGCAGAGAGCGTCCCTGGGATTCGGGAGCGGGGGGTTGATCGGCCTGTTCGCCGGGCTCCGGGCGATGGGCGAGTCGAGCGAGGGCATCGAGGACCCGGAACTGCTCCGGGCCGCCGAGGAGGCGGTCGCTCACACGGGACGGCAGCAGGTCGCGTCGAAGCCCCCGATCGACGAGGCGTGGCAGACGATCGCGACGCACGACGGACCCGGCGGACTCGCGGGCCTCGAGGATGTCGCCCGCGCGCTCGACTCCGAGGGGATACCGGTCGGCTGGGACCCCTACGAGCCGGCCCAGGAGGTCGGTTTCATGCCTCCGGGCATGAGCGCGCGCGTCTACTCGCTGCAGGTCCCCGCCTCGCAGGCCGCCAAGGCCAAGGAGGTCCTCTACGGGGTGGCGCCGCAGGGCGTGACGTACGGATGGGCGCCGGAGGTCCGGCCGCCCTCCGCACTCGATCGGTCGGCCGCCGCCGACGCGGAGTACGGGTTCGACCGTTCCGCGACCGGCTCTCGGCCCCGGATCGGCGACCCCACCATCTCCGACAACCAGCGCCTGGAGCGCATGGTGGACGGCGGCCCGTCCGGCGTCGCGATCGCCCTGATCACGGTCGGTGGCCTGCTGCTGATCGGGATAGTCGTGTACGCGCTGCTGATGAGGTGACAGCGATGATCCGCGCCTACGTCGCCCTCGGGTCGAACCTCGGCGACCGCCTCGCCACGCTCGAGTCCGCGCTGCGCGCCCTGGACGCGCTCCCCGGCGTGACGGTCGCCGCCGTCTCGAGCGCGTACGAGACCGAGCCGTGGGGCGGCGTCGAGCAGCCCCGCTACGCCAACGCGGTCGCCGCTCTCGACGTCGAGGGGGATGCGCTCTCCCTGCTGCGCGCCTGCAAGGCGATCGAGCGGACGCTGGGGCGCGAGCCCGGGGTGCGCTTCGGGCCGCGGACGATCGACCTGGATGTGCTGCTCTTCGGCGACCGGGTCGTCGACTCGCCCGAGCTCACCGTCCCGCACCCTCGCATGCTGGAGCGCGAGTTCGTCGTGACGCCGCTGCTCGAGATCGCCCCGCACGCCGTCCTTCCGGACGGGAGCCCGGTCACCGCGGAGCGGGCGATCGAGGGACGGATCACGGGCGTCCTGGGCCGCCTTTCGGCTTTTCGCGACGCTCCGCGAGGGGCCGGATGAGCGCGGGGCGGTGTTATACTCCCGTCTGCGTTCCACGGCCTTCGACCGAGCGAGGAGAGCACAGGATGCTTCGTAGGAACCACCCCGCGGACTCCGCATCCGGGCGCTCGACGCTACTGGTCCTCGTCATCGCGTTCGTCGTGCTCGGGGCGCTTCTCGCCACCGGGTGCTCGGGGCAGAACGGCGGGCCCGAGGGCGCCGCTCAGCGCATGTTCGCGGCGACCGCCGCGTACGACGCGCAGGGCATCCTCGACAACGCGACCCACGCCTCGATGACGGCCACCGACATCATCGCCTTCAAGAAGCAGGCCGCCGACCAGAAGGCGGTCTACAAGGACCTGCCGTTCTACAAGGACGTCAAGGTCCTCTCGACGACCTACCCGGATCCCAAGGACAAGAACACCGCGGTGGTCAAGCTCTCGCTGCAGTGGCTCAGCGACCCGAAGACCGGGACGTACACGCAGCGAAACGAGACCGTCACCGTCGTCCTCCAGAAGGGCACCTGGTTGGTGAAGCTCTACTAGCAGGTCCGCAGGTCGCATGCTTGCTCAATCGCGCAGGGCCCCGGGAGACCGGGGCCCTGCCGCGTCGTACCCGAAGCACGCGGCCGATGGGCGTTAAGGTTCCGTTCAGAGGTGGCCGGGTTGCACGCAAGTTCGGTTATCATCCGCGCATCAAAAGTGCAGTCTGATGCGCGCCGTGCATCTCGCGGACGCGTGTCAGACCACCAGGGGCTGCAAAGGAAGGGACGGAAATGGGGCAGGAACCGCTCATGCTCGCGCTGATCCTCGGATTCAGCGTCGTGGGGCTCGGTGCGTCTCTGTTGCTCGGTCGATGGGTCCTCAAGCAGGACACCGGGACCGACGCGATGCGCGAGGTCTCGGACGCCATCAAGGTCGGCGCCGAGGCGTTCATGAAACGCCAGTACCGCACGATCATCGCCTTGGCCGCCGTTCTCGCGGTCATCCTGTTCCTGGGCTACGCGTTCCTCAAGCCCACGAGCTCGACCGACGCGCTGGCGCCGGTGCTCCTCGCGATGTGGGTCACGATCTCGTTCGTGTTCGGCGCGGCCTGCTCGCTCGTGGCCGGCTACGTCGGCATGTGGATCGCCATCCGCGCGAACATCCGCACGGCCGCGGGGACGATCCGCAGCACCAACGAGGGTCTGCAGATCGCGCTCCGCAGCGGCGCCGTCGCCGGCTTCATGGTCATCGCCATGTCGCTGCTGGGCGTGACCGGTCTCTACTACACCGTGCAGATGACGACCGGCATCGACCCGACGCGCATCCCGCTGCTCATCGTCGGCTACGGCTTCGGCGCCAGCTTCGTGGCCCTCTTCGCCCA
>PKWR01000197.1:378-6578 GCA_003133285.1 Coriobacteriia bacterium | reverse complement strand
CACGTCCGAGGTGTCGACCCCTGTCGTGTAGAGGTCGTTCGCCATCTCCGCGAACCCCGCCACCTGTACGCGGCCGTCCACACGCGCACGTACGCGGGCGAGCAGATCCGGGCCCGTCACATCCGAATCGGTGGCCAGAACGATGAGGTTCTGACGCTGGGTCGGGTCGTCGCCCTGACCGACGTTCACGCGGAACACCCAAAGGTGCGTCCACACCGAGCCCGCCGTCTTGTAGAGGCTGCGGAAGAGCTTGCTCCTGTCGCCCTCGAGCGCGCTGATCACGTTGTAGGCCACCACGCCGTCGGGGGCCATGCGCGCCTTGGTCTCTCGGAAGAACTCCTGCGTCGTGAGGTGGAAGGGCAGCGCGTCGGCGTAGTAGGCGTCCATGACGACGATGTCCCAGGTGCCGGTCGCGGTCTGGACGAAGCGGCGGGCGTCCTGAGCGTGGACGCGGGAGCGCGCATCGACGGGCAGCCCGAAGTACTTCTTCGCGACGTCGACAACGGCCGGGTCGATCTCGACGCTGTCGACGGTCATCTGCGGGTAGTCGTGCTCGAAGCGCTTGGTGATGGCGCCGCCGCCGAGGCCGAGTACGAGCACGCGCATCGCGTCGGGCTTCAGCGCCAGCGAGAGCTGCATGTAGTCGGGGTAGCGGACCCCGCTGGTCAGCCCGTCGGACATGTCGATCGCCGATTGTCTGGTGGCGTCGAAGCGGAGATTGCGGATCGTGCCGCTCTGGGTGACGGTGATGCGGTGGTACTGGGTGTCCTGCCGGAACAGCACCGTCTCCCCGAAGGCGTTGACCGCCGGCGCGGGCGCGATCTTCCACAGCACCCAGCCGCCGACCGACAGGCCGGCCACGACGAGCGCGACGGTCACGGCCGTCGAGAAGCGGTCGATGTTCGCGGCCGTGCGCAGACGGCCCGCCGAGGCGTCCTCGGGCTGCGAGTGCGGCGCGTACAGCAACGGCAGCAGCATCGCGGCGAACGCGGCGGCGAGGAGCGTGAAGCCGATCGCGACCACCAGGGGCTCGAGCGACAGCAGCGGGATGAGCCAGAACGACGTCGCGAGCGTGCCGACGATGCTGCCGGCCGTCGAGATCGACGACAGCGACCCGGATGCGCGTCCGATGTGCGCCATGCCCTTGGAGGCGGCGAGCCGCAGACCCAGCGGAGTGACCATCGCCATGAACAGCGAAGGGGCGAAGAAGATGAGCCCCGACGCTGCGAGCGAGCCGGCGCGCGGCCCCAGACCAGCGGCCCACGGCAGAGCGACGCTCGCGACGGCGGGGGCGAGGCACGTGAGCAGTCCGCCGGCGGCGATCACCGGCGCAAGCGTCTTGGAGGCGCCGAAACGGTCAGCGAGGTGCCCACCCAGCCAGTAGCCGAGGCTCAGGGCGACCATCACCGAGGAGATGACGCTGCCCCACACGAAGATGGAGTTGCCCAAAGCGGGCGCCAGGACGCGCGCGGCGACCATCTCGAGCGCCATCAGCGCGGCGCCGCACACGAACACGATCGCGTTGAGCACGCGGGCCCCCGGTCGGATGTCAGGCCAGCGGCATCTCGTAGATGCGCCAGCGCTTGTACTCGTGTCCGCCCATCGCCACCGACGGCCGGATCACCATCTCGTTGTCCTCGAGCAGCAGCGACGGTTCGCCCTGGCGGTAACCGCGCGGGATCCCGTACTCGTAGAGCTCCTGGAACAGTACCGCGTCCACGCCGAGCCGTCGCCACTGGGGACGGATGCCGAAGAACATGAGCCGTACGCGCGGGATGTGGCGCCGCATGATCAGCAGGCGCACGAGGCGCACGGCGTCCGAATCGCCGTACCACTTCCACCGCGGGCGCAACGCCCAGTTCGGGTCGGGGATGGCGCCGAACACCGCGACCGGCTCCCCGTCGACGTAAGCGAAGCGCACGAGTCCCGGGTCGACGATCGGCTTCAGCGTCTCAGCGAGTGCATCGGCCTCCTCGTCGGTGAGTGGCAGGAAGCCCCAGTTGTCCGCCCACGCCTCGTTGTAGAGGCGGACGATGAGCTTGACCTCTGCGTTGAAGTTCCTCATGTCGGCGCAGCGGGTCTCGATGTTCGCGCGCCTGCGGACTCCCGCTGCCAGGCGCTCGATGCGCTCGCGGGGCACGTCGTCGAAGTCGATCAGGTAGGCGACGTAGTCCTTGACCTTCGCCAGCCCGAAGCCCTCGAGCAAGGCGCCGTAGTACGGCGGGTTGTGGGTGAGCTCGACGGTCGGGTCGAACTCGAACCCTTCGACCAGCACGCCCTGGCGCTCGTGTGTGGCGTTCGAGTACTCGCCCGGGCCGCGCATCGCGGTCATCCCGCGCTCGACCAGCCACGCGCGCGCGGCGTCCAGGAGCGCGGCGGCGGCCCCGGCGTCCTCCTCGACCTCGAAGAAGCCGAAGAAGCCGATCTTCGAGCCGTAGTGGTCGTTGAAGCGGCGGTTCACGGAGGCCGCCACACGCCCGACGGTGCGACCGTCGCGCTTCGCGAGGAAGTGGGTCACCTCGGCGCTTGCGTGGTAGGGGTGCTCGGCGGTCAGCAGTCCCTTTGCCCCGAGCAGCCGGTTGCCGAGCAGGTCCATGGTCAGCGGCGGGGTCCAGTGAGGGTCGCCACGGTACAGGCGCCAGGGCAGCAGCGCGAACTCCTTGATGCGCGCGTCGCCGAGCCCGAACTGCTCGATCGACACCGCTGCGTCGCCCACGGCCGCCCCCCTCGTCGATGGTCCGCTCCGAAGCGTAGCACCGAGACGGGTGGCGAGTCGCGCGAGTCAGGCGTCGGCCCGGCCGGTCGTGCCGTGTCCCCGTCCGGGGCGCGGTCACTGTCAACAGCCGGGCTCTCCCGGATGGCCGCAGCACGTCTGCCGTTTCGAGATCTTGATCCACGTGTTGCCGGCCAGCAGCTTGAGCTTGCGCTCGAGCGGCATGGGCTTGCGGAGGTTGGCGATCCAGGCGTTCTTGCTCGGAGCGGTGTTCGAGCACATGGCGTGTCTCCTGCGGCCCTGGGGTACATTCCTGGCGAGTCGAACATGCCCGAACGACGGCATCCCGTTTCGAACCGACCGGGGGTCATCAATGAGCACCCATGCGCCGATCCTCGTCTACTGCCGGTCCTGGTGCGGGGACTGCAACCGCGCCCTGCGCTGGCTCGACGAGATGGGCTACGACTACGACTTCATCGACATCGACGAGGACCAGGAGGCGCGGGCCCGCTGCATCCAGCTGGCCGGCAAGGTCATCACGCCGACCTTCGAGATCGGCGACACCTGCATCGTGAACTTCGATCCGCGCGCCCTGACCGAGGTCCTGGGCGCGCCGGGAGCGTAGTCACTCGTCGTCGCAGGCACCCGTGGCGTCCTCGACCGCGCATACTGCGGCCAGCTGCGCCGTCTCGCCGGCGAAGTACCGGTCGCGCATGAACAGCGAGAGGCGCACGAGGCCGATCAGCACCGGTACCTCGATCAGCGGTCCGATGACCGCCGCGAGCGCCGCGCCGCTCTTCAGCCCGAACACCGCGACAGCCACCGCGATCGCCAGCTCGAAGTTGTTGCTCGAGGCCGTCAGCGCGATCGTGACGGTCTTCTTGTAGTCGCCGGTCATCTTGCGCAGCAGCCAGAACGCGAGCAGGAACATGATCGCGAAGTAGGCGAGCAACGGCACCGCGATCCGGGCGACGTCGAGCGGGATCCGCACGATCATCTGTCCCTTGAGCGAGAACATCACGATGATCGTGAACAGCAGCGCCACCAGCGTCACGGGCGAGATGCGCGGGACGACCTCGCGGGTGTACCACTCCAGCCCCTTCGCGCGTACGACCAGCGTCCGGAACGTGAAGCCGGCGATGAACGGGATCCCGAGGTAGATGAACACGCTGGTCGCGATCTGCGCGATCGTCACGGGCACCAAGGTCGCCTTCAGGCCGATCATCGGCGGCAGCACGGTGAGCAGGAACCAGGCGTAGACGCTGTAGAAGAAGACCTGCATGAGCGCGTTGAAGGCCACCAGCCCCGCGGCGTACTCGGTGTCGCCCTTCGCGAGGTCGTTCCACACGATGACCATCGCGATGCATGGCGCGATGCCGATGAGGACGAGTCCCGCGAAGTACTCGGGGTAGTCGCGCATGAAGACGACGGCCAGCACGAACATGACGGCAGGAGCGACCACCCAGTTGAGCAGGACGGCCAATCCGAAGACCTTCTTGTCCCGGAACACGTCGCCGAGTTCCTCGTAGCGGACCTTCGCCAGCGGCGGGAACATCATGACGATCAGTCCGACCGCGATCGGGAGGTTGGTCGTGGTCCCCTTGAGCGACAGCGAGTCGATGAACGTCGAGACGCCCGGGAACCCCCAGCCGAGACCGACGCCCACCGCCATCGCCAGGAAGATCCACAGCGTGAGATAGCGGTCGAGGAAGCTCAGGCGCTTGGTGACGGATTCGGTGGCCACAGTGGGCGTCCCTTCCCTCGGAGTGATGTGCCGTTCAGGCGCGACGGAGCGCGTCGATCAAGGTCCGGGGCAGTCCGACGGCCTGCATGGCGTCGGCGACCTCGTCGATATCGTAAGCCACGCGATGGACGCGGACGCCGAGTGAGGTGCCCGTGGCGTCCGCTGGTCCCGCGGCCGGGTCGTCCGGCGCCGAGTCCTCGACCTCGTCGGGCGATCCGATGACGACCTCGACCCAGCACGCGCGCGGGTCGCCGTCCTTCGGCTTGCCGACGGACCCTGAGCTCACGTAGTGAACGGGACGGTCGTCGCCGCCGGTCAGTGCGCGATGGTAGGCGACGTGCACGTGCCCGACACACACGACGTCGGCGTCCGCTTCGTCGGCAAGCCTCGCGAGCAGCTCGTCCGTCCGGTCGGGCAGCAGGTACTCGTTCAGCCGGCGCGGAGAGCCGTGCGTGAGCAGGATGCGGACGTCGCCCTCCTCGAGGCGCAGCTGACGCGGGAGCGCCGCCAGCCACGCTGCGCGCTCGTCGTCGATCGCGCGGTCCGTGAAGGCGTAGGACGCCGCGCCGTCCGAGCGCGCCTGCGCCGTCGCGTAGAAGCAGCCGCACTCGCCGCGCCGGGCGCCGACGCCATCGTCGTAGTTGCCGAGCACGGTGGGGATGCCGAGGCTGCGGACGCGGTCGACGACGCCGGCGGGATCGGGACCGTAGCCCACGAGGTCGCCGAGGCAGTAGCGCTCCTCGACACCGGCGGCCGCGATGTCCGCCAGAGCGGCGTCGAGGGCGGCGAGGTTGCCGTGGATGTCGGAGAAGAGGGCGATGCGCCGCACGTACGGCCTTCCTTGACTAGTTCGATGTTGGTCGAACTATACTGTGGACACGACCGAAGAGGCAACGCCCACGCGAGGATGTGACGATGAAGAAACGACTGTCGGCCAAGCCGCTCCTCTACCCGATGCCGACGCCTCTGATCGCAGCCGCCTACGAGGGCGAGCGCGGGTTGTTCACCGCTGCATGGATCGGCATGGTCTCGGGCACGCCCCCGACCATCGGCATCGCGATCCGCTCGACGCGCAACACGTTGCGCCTGATCGAGGCGAGCGGGGAGTTCACCGTCAATGTCCCGCGTGTCGGGATGGAGGCCGCGGTCGACTTCTGCGGCATCACCTCGGGCCGCGACACGGACAAGTTCGGCGCCGCCGGGCTCACGGCCGAGCCCGCCTCGATCGTGTCGGCGCCTCTGGTGGCCGAGTGCCCCTTCAACATCGAGTGCCGCGTCGTCGAGATCCATCCGATGGGCGAATACCGGCTGGTGATGGGCGAGATCGTCGAGACGCACGCGGACGAGGGGATACTCACTCCCGATGGGAAGACCATCGACGTGGGATTGCTCGACCCGCTCGTCTACATCCCGGGCACGCAGGAGTATCGAGGCCTCGGTCCGAAGCTTGCCGACGCGTACAGCGTGGGCCTGCCGCTGAAGGAGAAGGCGTGACCGACACCGAGCGTTGCGGACGCGCTGAGCCCAGCGAGCCATGCGGCTGTGCCGGGCCCGGGGTCGCGCCCGTGGCGTCGCAGGACGTCACGCTCGACGCCGCCTTCAAGGCGCTGGCGTCCGGACCGCGCCGCGCGCTGCTGCGCATCGTCGCCGCCAGCACGTCGACGGGCGGGGAGTGCTGTCCGGCCGAGGTATGCGCGTGCACGCTGTCCGACGCGCTCGGGCTCGCGCCGTCGACGATCTCGC
>PKWR01000197.1:0-306 GCA_003133285.1 Coriobacteriia bacterium | reverse complement strand
CGGCTCGAGCGGGACGCGCTCGCACGCGTCGCCGGAGAGCTGACGGCACTGTAGGGGGTGGTCGTGGTGTGGCGTGACCGTGTCGAGGCGGGCCGCGAGCTCGCGGAGGAGCTGGAGCGCCGCGGATACGCCGGGCGTTCGGACGTCACCGTGCTCGGTGTGCCGCGTGGCGGCGTCGAGGTCGCGCGCGAGGTGGCAGACCGTCTGGGTGCGCCGCTCGACGTCGTCGTCGTCCGGAAGGTCGGTGCGCCGGGAGCGCCCGAGTTCGCCGCGGGTGCCGTCGATGTCGACGGTACCGTCCACGCC
>PKWR01000124.1:3197-4135 GCA_003133285.1 Coriobacteriia bacterium | reverse complement strand
GGCCGTTCCTGTACGAGCTGACATCGCAGCTCGGCCTCACCGCCCATCTCGGCATCCTGGACGCCCACGAGGTGGTCTACGTCGAGAAGCTGGACGTGTTCTCGGGGATCCGCCTGTACTCGCAGATCGGCCTGCGCGTGCCCGCCTACTGCTCCTCCCTGGGAAAGTGCCTGCTCTCGGGCCTGTCGAGCGACGGCCTGGAGACGGTCATGGCCCACTGCACCTACGAGCAGTTCACCGAGCGGACCATCACCGACCTGCAGGACCTCAAGACGCATCTGCGCCAGGTGCGGGCGCAGGGCTGGGCGATGGACGACGAGGAGCACGACGTCGGGCACCGCTGCGTGGGCGCGCCCATCTTCGACTATCGCGGCGACGTGATCGCCGCGGTCAGCGCGAGCGGCCCCAAGGCGACCCTCACCGACGAGCGCCTGCCCGTGGTGGTGGAGACGGTGCGGACCTCCGCTCTGCAGATCTCGCAGCGGCTGGGCTACGTGCCGTAGGCGGGACTGACCGGGACGCGAACGAGGGGCGCACGCGTACTGTGCGCCCCTCGTCGTTCCCGCCTGTCTCTAGCCGAGGATGTCCTTCAGCACGATGGTCTTGANNGTGGCCACCTTCATCGCGATCTTCATGTCGCTCGTGAAGATGCAGCCGCTCAGCCCGTACTTGGAGGCGTTGGCGATCTCGATGGCCTCGTCGATCGTGTCGAACCCGATGACCGTCACGACCGGGCCGAAGATCTCCATGTCCGTGGCCGCGTCGGCGTCCTTCGGGACGTCGTCCAGGACGGTCGGCTCGTAGAAGGCGCCGTTGCGCCCGCCGCCGAGCGCGATCCTGCCGCCCTGCTCCACGGTCAGGTTCACCTGCTCCTCGACACGGCGCGCCGCGCCCTCCGTGACGAGGCAGGCGATCTGCGTGCGCTCGTCCGACGGGTC
>PKWR01000124.1:0-3136 GCA_003133285.1 Coriobacteriia bacterium | reverse complement strand
CTCGAGTGAGATGTGCGCCAGGTGGCTCGCCGCGGCCTGCGCGGTCGCGATGCCCACCGCCGTCGACCCGGTGAAGGTGATCTTGTGGACGTCGGGGTGCGCCGTCAGCGCGGCCCCCGCCTTCGCGCCCTCGCCGGTCAGTATCTGGATCGCTCCGTCGGTGACGCCCGCCTCGATCATCAGGTCCACCAGCTTGCACAGCGTCAGCGGGTTCTGGTGCGGCGGCTTCACGATGGCGGCGTTGCCGGCCATCAGCGACGGCGCCACCTTCTGGTCGAACAGGTCGCACGGGAAGTTGAACGGGATGATGCACGCGACGACCCCGATCGGCTCCCGCAGGGTGATGCAGATGGTCGTGTCCTGCCCGGCCTCGAGCCCGTTGGGGATGACCTCGCTGTAGAGGTGCTTGGCCTTCTCGATGAACCCCTGGAACCCGATGGGGATGTTGGCGATCTCGCCGCGGGCCTCCGTGATCGGCTTGCCCGTCTCGGCGGACAGGGTCTGGGCCAGGTCCTCCTTGTTCTTCTCGACCAGCGCCAGGAAGGCGCGCAGGATCTCGGCCCGCTCGTGGACCGGGACCTTGGCCCACTCCTTCTGAGCGGCCTTGGCGATCTTCACGGCGATCGCGACGTCCTCCGGCCCGGCGTTCGGGACGGTGTCGATGACCTTGCCGGTCGCTGGATTGACGATCTCGATGACGGTCTTGTCGCAGGCCTCAGCGGGCCTGCCTCCGATGGACATCTTCACGGTGTCTCTCCTTCGGTGGGACGAGGGCTACTTGCCGAAAGCGGTGAACGAGAGCATCAGCCCGCCGCAGGTGTTGTTGCCGTCGTCCTCGTAGCCGTACTCGCCGAACGTGAACTCACAGATGAACGGGACGTCACCGGCCTCGTTCTTGATCTGAGCGGCGACCTCGTCGATCCGGTCGCCGATGCCCGCGCGGCGTCCGCCGCAGTGCACCAGGTGGAACGCGCTGGCCGGGGCGTCGAGCCGGTCCTTGACGACCTTCAGGGCCTCCCCTGTCGAGTCGATCAGCTCGTCCACGGTCGCCTCCATGCGGATGACGGCCGTGCCGACGGCCAGGTTGCTGCCGACGGCCATCGAGTAGTCGTCGTTGCCGTTCATGGGGTGGCGGATGGCGACCAGGTCGCCCAGCCGGTCCTTCACGCCCAGCGGGGACGTGATCGCCGCGACGAGCAGCGCCTGCCCCTTGAGCGTGTCGGGGTCGACGCCCGTCCATTCGGCGTACTTCTTGACCGCCGGCACGCCGTCGATCTCGACGAGTCCGCGCACGCCGTCGAGCTTGGTGATGATGCCCATGTCGCCGGTCTCGCGGTAGGCGCCGGTGTAGTAGTTCGCGAACGACTTGTCGCTGTAGAAGAAGGCGACGGCAACGCCGTCGGCGAACGCGCCCTCGCCGGTGAAGAGCTGCCACTCCCCGGAGATGCTGTTGTCGGCGGCGCTCCCGCCGAACAACGGGACACGGCCGATGACGTCGGTGATGCCCTTCAGGTAGAACTCCTCCTCGCCCGGAGGGGCGACCATGTAGAAGTAGTCCGGCGCGCAGTCCATGCCCGCGGCCTGCACGGCCTCGAGGGCCACTTCCTGCCCGGTCGTCCGCGCGTCGTCCGTCTTCGGAAGCGCCGCGACGCCGACCTCGAGGTCCTCGTCGGCGAGCGCGAGGATCCCGACGAACCCGGCGTCGCCGGTGACGAAGCCCTCGGGCATGATCACGCCGGTGAACGAGGTGTTGCCGATCACCGGCACGCCGGGCAGCTCCTCCTCGATACCCCTCAACATCTCGCCGAGATCGTTGGCCACGCTGGCATAGGCGAAGACGACCTTCACGTCCGAGAGCCCTGCCTTCGCCTTGGCCGCGGCCTCTTTGCCCGCTGCGTACGAATCGGCGTTCGTGCTGGAACCGGTGTTCGCCACTTGCATGGGGTCATCTCCTTCTGGAGTGTTCGAAGTGGTGGATCGCATCGTGGATACAGTTGTACGTTCCACGTTTGTCGGCCGCGTCTACATCCTATGGCGATGGGATGTGTCTGCCAGTTTCGCGTCTCGCCCGACGGGATGCCTGTTCCGGCATGCGGAACAGCAACCGCCGAACAGCGCTCAGCCCGCAGCGATGGCCTGCAACCCCGCCCACATCGCGAGCACCCCGAACGCCGCGATCGCGGTGCCCGACACCCGCGTCACCCACAGCAGCGCGCGCTCCCCGACCCGCTCGCGCAGCGCTCCCACGGCGATCGCCACCTCACGCGGGGAGCCGCTCGGGCCTTCTCTCGATCACGCGGTTCGCACTATCCACGAAGACGGCCCGCGGCTGCCAGACTCGCGCCTCCGCGTCATCGAGAGAGACGAAGCTGGCGATGATCACGCGGTCGCCGGCGTGCACGAGGTGGGCCGCTGCTCCGTTGACACAGACCACGCCGGAACCGCGCTTCCCCGCAAGGGTGTAGGTCGTCAGGCGCGCGGCGTTCGTGACGTCCCATATCTCGACGGCCTCGCCCTCGAGGATGCCCGCGGCGTCGAGCAGGTCCCGGTCGACGGTGACGCTGCCCTCGTAGTCGAGGTCTGCGGCGGTCACCGTGGCGCGGTGTATCTTGCCTCCGAGCATCGTGCGTCTCATCGAGTTCCCTTCCCAGGTACCCGCCGCGGAGCGGTCGAGTCTCGGTCTCAGGTACGGATCCGGCAAGCGTAGCCCATCGGTGATGGGGGCAGGCCGTCTCTTCAGCAAAAGGAGGGCCGCGCGGCGAGCGAGGGCCTCGAGGGGCTATCCTTGCACAACCAGCCCCCGTTCCGGAGGGTTCGTCGTCATCCCGCGCTCAGTGGAGGGTGTGATGGACAGCACCAGCAACGCCATACATTCGATCGGCCGCGCGCTCGACATCCTCGAGGTGCTGGCCGCACACAAGGACGGCCTCGGGATCACCGCGATCGCCAAGATGACCGAGCTGAGCAAGTCGACGGCCCATCGCATCGCCGCGACGCTCGCCGAGCGCGGATACGTCGAGCACGACGCCGTCTCGGGCAGCTACCGGCTCGGCCTCAAGTACATCGAGATCGCCAGCTTCTACATCAACAGCCTCGAGCTGCAGACGGAGGCCCGGCCGTTCCTGTACGAGCTGAC
>PKWR01000082.1 GCA_003133285.1 Coriobacteriia bacterium | reverse complement strand
GCGTACTTCTCGGTCTCTGCGATGTGCAGCTGGCGCAGGCCCGACTCGGCCAGCACGTCGGCGAGCGTGCAGCACGGAAGGTCCTTCGCGAATGCGACCGCGGCCGGGATGGTCGGGTCGTACCCGGTGAGGCACACGAACCGGAGCGCCGGGGTGACCGGACGCTCGAACTCGTCGAACGCCGGATCGACGAGCGCGCGCGTGATCTCCCGCGCCCGGTCCGGGCGGAAGTTGAAGAAGATCACCGCGTCGCCGTCGCGCATCCGGCCGTCGACGCCCTCGACCACCGCCGGGGCGACGAACTCGTCGGTGACCCCGTCGTGATAGGAGCGCTCGATCGCCTCCCCCGCAGAGGGGGTCGTCTTCCCCTGGCCGAGCACCATCGCGCGCCACGCCCGCTCGACGCGGTCGAACCGCCGGTCGCGGTCCATGGCCCAGTAGCGTCCGGTGACCGTCGCGATCGCGCCGACGCCCAGCTCCGCCAGCTTCTGCTCGACCCGCTTCAGGAATCCGGCGCCCGACTCGGGCGCCACGTCGCGGCCGTCCAGGAAGCAGTGCACGAAGATCCGCTCCGCGCCGCGCGAGGCGGCGAGGTCGAGCAGCGCGAAGAGGTGCGAGATGTGACTGTGCACTCCTCCGTCGGAGACCAGCCCCATCAGGTGCACCGCCCGGCCGTCGGCGACCGCCGCGTCGATCGCGTCGCGCAGCACGGGGTTCTCGCCCAGGCTTCCGTCCTTGATCGCGAGGTTGATGCGCGTGAGCTCCTGGTAGACCACCCGACCTGCGCCGATGTTGAGGTGTCCGACCTCCGAGTTGCCCATCTGACCTTCGGGCAGGCCCACCGCGAGCCCGGAGCACTCGAGCGGCGCCCAGGGCCTCGTCGCGAACAGCGCGTCGAGGTTGGGGGTGTCGGCCAGGGCGACCGCGTTGCCCTCGGTACGGTCCGACAGACCGTACCCGTCCAGGATGATCAGCGCAGCGGGCAACCGCAGCTCCGCGAGCCGCGCAGGATCCGCCGGGACGAACGCGTCGTCCGTCACGAGGCGGCGTGCACGATGTCGGAGAACGCACCCGCTTTGAGCGCCGCCCCGCCGACGAGCGCGCCGTCGATGTCGGGCTCGGAGAAGAACATCGCCGCGTTCTCGGGCTTGACCGAGCCGCCGTAGAGCACGCGGGCGGACACGGCGGCCGGAGGACCGTACATCGCCCCGATGGTCGCGCGGATCATGCGGGCGACGTCGTTGGCCGTCTCGGGGGTGGGCGTATGCCCGGTCCCGATCGCCCAGATGGGCTCGTACGCGACGATGACGCCCGATGCCTGCTGGGCCGTCAGCCCCGCGAGGCCCTCGCGGATCTGGGTGCGCACGAAGTCGGCCGTCTGGCCCGCCTCGTAGGTGCCGAGCGACTCGCCGCAGCACACGATCGGCGTGATGCCGTGCCTGTGCAGGGCGAGCACCTTCCGGTTCACCGTCTCGTTGGTCTCGCCGAAGTACTCACGGCGCTCCGAGTGGCCGACGATGCAGTACCCGCAGCGCAACTCGACGAGCATCCGCGGCGCGATGGCGCCGGTGTAGGCGCCCTCGTCCTCCCAGAAGACGTCCTGGGCGCCGAGCCCGATCGGCAGGCGATCGACCTCGATGATGGTCGACGCCGCCTTGAGGCCCGTGAACGGCGGGCACACGACCACGTCGACGCGGTCGGCCACGTCGGACACGAGGTCCTGGACGCGGTCGATGAGGATCGCGCCCTCACCCGATGTCGTGTACATCTTCCAGTTGCCCGCGACCATCGGGGTGCGTTCGCTTCGCATGGGTGGCTCCTTGGGTGGTTCGGGCGCGGACCCACCGTGGGTCAGCGCCGATGGGACGGTCAGGCGTCCTGCAGCGCCGCCAGACCGGGCAGCTCCGACCCCTCGAGCAGCTTCATCGAGGCGCCCCCTCCGGTCGAGACGAACGTGATGCGGTCCTCGACGTCGAACTTCTTGAGCGCGGCCACGGAGTCGCCGCCGCCCACGATCGACGCCGCGCGGTTGTTGCGGCTCACGGCGATCGCGATCTGCTTGGTGCCGTTCTCGAAGGGCGTCATCTCGAACACGCCCATCGGCCCGTTCCAGAAGATGGTCCGCGCCGTCGAGATCTCGCCCTTGAACAGCTCGATGGTCGTGGGGCCGATGTCGAGACCCATCTGACCCGCCGGGATCTCCTCCCGGGCCACGATGCGCGTCTCCGCGTCGGCCTCGATCGCGTCCGCGATGACGAAGTCGACGGGGAGCATCAGCTCGACGCCCTTGTCTCGGGCCTTGGCGAGCATCGCCTTGGCCGGCTCGACCCACTCGGTCTCGACGATCGAGTCGCCGACCGACACGCCCTTGGCCACGAGCAGCGTGAAGCACATGCCGCCGCCGATGATGAGCGTGTCCACACAGTCGAGCAGCCGGTCGATGACGCCGAACTTGTCCGAGACCTTGGAACCACCGAGGATCGCCACGAACGGGCGCTCGGGCTTGGTGAGCATCGCCGTCAGTGTCTCCACCTCGCGGGCGAGCAGCAGCCCCGCATACGCCGGCAGGAAGTGCGCGATGCCCTCGGTCGAGGCGTGCGCGCGGTGCGCGGCCCCGAACGCGTCGTTGACGTAGATGTCCGCGAGCGACGCCAGCGCCTTCGCGAACTCCGGGTCGTTGGTCTTCTCGCCGGGCTCGAACCGAACGTTCTCGAGCATGATGATCTCGCCGTCGACCATGCGCGCGACCGCGTCGTGGGCCTCGGGCCCGACGATGTCGTCGACGAAGACGACGTTGCGGCCCAGCAGGCGCTGGAGCACGCGGCGCACCGATCGCAACGAGTACTGCGGGTCCGGCGCGCCCTTCGGGCGGCCGAGGTGGCTCATGACGATCACGCGGGCACCGTGGTCGACCAGGTAGCGCAGCGTCGGCAGGGCGGCACGGACGCGCGTGTCGTCCGTGACCGTCCCCTCGGACAGCGGCACGTTGAAGTCGACGCGGATAAAGACCCGCTTGTTGGTCAGAT